>CAZSUE010000179.1:0-8349 GCA_964609045.1 uncultured archaeon
CTTCCGACGCTTGTCCATGGGTTTTATATGTCAAAAACGCAAACCTTTTTGGCCCTATAATAGATGTGCGTGGCCTACTCCGGCCCGCCGGATCGTCGATGTCGGCAGCGCACCGTGCCCGAGATCATCGAGCACTGCGGCCTCGACCGGGACGAGAGCATCGAACTCTTCTGCTCGTTGATCATCCACCGCATGATCGAGCCGCCGGACGAGATCAAGTACCCGAAGCTCGAGAATCTCTTCTATCCGACGCTCTGAGGTCACGCCACTCCATGCGCGTTACTCGAAGTACTCCGGTGGTGGCGTGATCAAACCGAGCTTGCGTTCGTGTTCGGCAACCGTTTGCGGTGAGAACCCGTCGCCATCGAGCTGGCCAACATGCTCGTACTCGTACCCGAGCGGGCTCTCGATCCCGTACTCGTCCTCGTCAAAGAGCGGTTCGAGCAACTCCTCGAGCCCGTCGCGGGGGTCGGCGGGGTCGAGGTCGGGGAACAGACCGGCCTCCATCGTATCATCGTCGACCCGTGCGTGGATATGGATCGGCCGTGCGGCGTCGAACGCGAGCCCAAGACCCTGCGCCAACCCTGGTTTGAGCCCGAACCAGCTATTGTTTTCGAGCTGGTGGTAGGTTTCGTGATCGACCGCGAATGTGAGCCGGATCAGCACCGGTTCAGTCTCGGGCTCAGGAACCTCGGTCCACAGCTCGATAAGATCGACAGTGAGGGTTCGGGTCTCGTCGAGCTCTTCGCGGAAGGTCGCGCTTTTCGAGCCAAGATGCCAGTTCAGCACATAGCGGTCGCCCTTTTGTTCCGTTGTGATCTGATCGGTCATTGTCATCGCTCCATCCAGTTCGGCATGGTATCCGAAACCACTTATTTATACTATGGGTGACCCCGGTGTGAGCGGGAGCGCGCCCCCTCATTTTGCACCCGGCAGCGCGCGGTACATCACGGCGGGCAGCTCGCGGAGCGTGTCCGGCGGGCGGTCGGGCATTGAGCAGCTGGTGAGGTCCTCGCCCTGGAACTCGTGCGGGTCGAACGCGATGCATTGGACGGAGTATGTACCGTTGCGCACGCGCGCTTCGATGGTGAGCACCAGCTCGAACCCGGGGCGTTCAGATGCAGGCGCATCCTCGAGCCGCTCATATTGGCGGTAGTAGTTCGCCCCGCCACGCCAGTAGACGAGGAGAGCGGTGGCGAGGTCGCAGCGGTGGTGCGTGACGATGCGAAAGAGCCCAGCGAGACCCTCGTTCCAGTCGTACGACACCGCACGCTGGTGCAGCCGGTGGGTCTCGGCCCGTGCGCCGAGCTCGCCCGTCAGCTCGAAGAAGCCTCCCAATGCACAAAGGCGCGCCTTCTGCTCCTCCGTACACGCTATATCCTCGAGCATCGGGTTGTGGTCCAGGGCAAGCTCCCGTAGCTCGCGGTTGTGCGAGATGTCGAGGCTACGCAACTGGTTCCCCGCAAGATCGAGGGTGTGTAAGTGCGGGAGCGCGTCGAGCGCAATGGAGCGAAGCTCGTTATAGGGACAATAAAGCTCCTCGAGCATTGTATTGCCGCGCAGATCGAGCCGTTCCACACCCGACCGCGGCGAGATACGCAAGATGCGGAGATGGGGGAGACGGGAGAGCGCCTCCTCCAACCCGTTCCCAGATTGGCTGGTGGCGAACGCCTCGATCCTATTCTCAGCGTTGAGCACGAGCTCCAGGTCGGGATCCTCACGCAGATCAAGGCTGCGCAGCGAGCGGTTGGCGGTGAGATTTAGCACTGCGAGCCCGGCGTTGATCGCGAGCGCTTCGAGTTCCTGACAGCAGTCGAGGTCGGGGGGCGTGAACCGCGCACCATGCGAAACGATGCGCAGCGTCTGCAGCGCGCAGGGGTCGGGGAGGAGGAGTCGCTCCAGATGCCGACGCGTGCCGTAACCGTCGCCGCAATCGAGAACGCGTAGTCGATGATTGGTCGTGAGATCGAGCGTTTCGATATCGTTGTACCAGCAATAGAGCGCGCGCAACCGCTTGCAACCGCTGACATCCAGGGTCAAGAGCTCGAGTGTGGAGACGCGCAACCCACGCAATGCGGGAAGGAGTGCAAGATCGAGGGGCATGCGGCGGAACCGTTGCCGAAAAAAACCGTGCTCGACCTCGAAGCGATACTCGTCCTCCAGCGTGGTGACGAACTTCTCGAGATTGAGATGGATGAGGTGCCCCGCGTCGATGCAGCTATTCTCGCGGGGATAGCCCGGTTCGGGTTGGATCAATAGCCGGAAACATTCCTCCGGCTGTAAATCGAGCTGTCGTGCGAGGTAGGCGAGGAAACGCCGGTCAGGTTCACAGAGGTCGCTGAGATAAGGGTCGATCATCATCGTACGCCTCAGTGGAACGGTCTTGGTCACAGGGTATGAGGAGTTTCGGGGTTTAGGATTTTGGGTTGGGGTTAGAGGTCAAATTAGGGGTCCGATTTGGGCTCGCGGCGGGTTGGGGGGCCGCTCCAGCTCCGTTCTTTATTAATCCATTCATCTCTCTGCTATAGAAACACAGTGATTATCACGGTTCTTCAGTTCAGGGCTGGTATCGATCCGATCCAACAGCAGTTATTATTTTCACTCATTTGGAGTGCACGACAGTGGAATGGAATGGAATGGAAGAAGGAAGAAAAGGAAGGAAAGGGAGGATTGGAACGGGGGCCGACGAGGCGCACGATGTCGAGGTCGAGGCTCTCAACTACACCACCATGTAGTAATAGCTCTGGGCGTTCGTTCCACCCCCTACATCAAAGCTTTAATAGGCCAGGCATATTACACTCCCCCTGGGTAGAGGACAACTATCCACAGAACGGAGGTAATCAATGAAAATTCTTGCGAGATCTGATTTTGACGACTTTATCAACTCGCTCATCGAGGCCTCAAAAAAAGAGGTGTTCGGTGTGCAGTCGAAGGGCGACAAATTCGTCTTCGACCCGCTCGAGTCCGCCGATGAGTTGCGGCTCGACTACGACACGACGATCCTTCCGCCCAAGAAATACTTTCTGCCGCAGTACGAGACGCTCATGGAGTTCGACCCCTCCGCGCCGTTCGAAGTGGCGGCTGCGGAAGTGACGAAGAAGAATATCATCGTCGGTGTACATCCGTACGATATCGTCGCGTTCCAGCAGATGGATACCTATTTCCTCGACACGCATGTGGACGACGCCTATTTGAAGCGCCGGAAGAACACGCTGATCATCGGTTCCGACATCCTCGCCGTCTCCGAACGCGGCTTTTTCGGTGATATGGGTACCGCCTATGTCGATGAGGGTTACGATCTGATGCTCACCGACCTCGGCGACCGTATCTTTCTTGATATCGGCACCGATGCGGGTGAAGAGCTGCTTGCGTATGCGAACAACCTCGAGGACGCGAGCGACGATGATATCCGTGCCGTGGCCGCGCATCGCCAGAAGATCGAAGATGCATCGAAGCGTGGATTGCAAATCGGGCCGAAGGTCTGGCACGATCTCCTCGAGAAGAATTTCGACAGCGAGGTCTGGACCGAGCAATCGGACAAATGTCTCGGTTGCGGGACATGCACTCTTGTCTGTCCCACCTGTTTTTGTTACGATGTGGCCGACGATGTCTCACTGGATATGACCAGCGGGAAGCGTGTGCGCACCTGGGACGGATGTCTATTGAGAGGCTTCACCGAGGTCGCCGGTGGCGAGGTCTTTCGCGACAAGAAGGTGGACCGGTACCGGCACCGGTTCAACCGTAAGGGACGATACCTCCCCGACCGGCTGAGCTTCGTCGCATGCGTCGGCTGCGGCCGATGTGCGAGCCAATGCATCCCCGATATCGCCGATCCGGTCGAGGTCTTCAATATGCTCCACGAGCGCGCGACCGAGGAGCCGGCCGAGGCCGATGTCGCGCCAATACCGGAAACGAGGGCGGAGCCCAAAGAAGAAGTAGAGGAAGAAGAAGGGCTCCATATCCCGCGTGAAGCGACGCTGACGCGCGTGGAGGAGCTTACGGAAAACGAGACGCTCTTCGAGATCGAGATGGACGACGGCGAGCCGCTGGGGCACGACCCCGGCCAGTTCGTCGAGGTTTCCATCATGGGCGCCGGTGAAGCGCCGATATCGGTCTCTTCTGCGCCTGGCGGGAAGCGGTTCGAACTGGTGGTCCGGAATGTCGGCGATGTCACCTCGAAGCTGCACGAATGCGCGGTGGGCGACAAGATCGGGATCCGGGGTCCGTTCGGGACCGGGTTCGACACCGAGGCGCTGAAGGGAAAGAACCTCCTCTTCGTCGCCGGCGGGCTCGGCATCGTGCCCGCGCGATCGCTCATCAACCATGTGATCGACCCGCAGTATCGCGATGCGTACGACAATATCGCCATCCTCTACGGCTGTAAGCGGCCGTGTGAGATGCTCTTTGGCGACGAGGTGGAGAAGTGGGACGCACGCGACGATATCGAGCACTACCGTGCGGTGGACCAGTGCCCCGAAGGCGTCTGCTGGGACGGTGAGGTCGGCGTGGTGGGCAAGCTCATCCCCAAGGTCACCATCGACCCGGAGCATACCGTCGCCGTCGTGGTCGGACCGCCGATCATGTACCGGTTCGTGATCAAGGACCTTCTCGACGCCGGCATCGCCGATGAGAATATCGTGGTCTCGCTCGAGCGGCGCATGAAGTGCGGCGTAGGGAAGTGCGGTCACTGCCAGATCAACGGCATCTATGTCTGCCAGGAGGGGCCAGTGTTCTATTATGATGAGATCAAGGACCTACCGGAGGCGTTCTCATGAGCGGGAAACCACGCGTTGCATTCTTCGATTTCGCCAGCTGTGAAGGCTGTCAGCTACAGATCGCCAACCTCGAGGAAGATATCATCGATGTGGCCGATAAGGTCGACATCGTCGCCTTCCGCGAGGTGATGAAAGAGGAGTCGGACGCATACGATATCGCGTTCGTCGAGGGCTCGGTCATGCGTCCCATGGACGAAGAACGGCTGAAGACGATCCGCGAACGCGCCGACATCCTCATCGCGCTCGGCGCATGTGCACACCTCGGCTGTGTCCAACGCATGGGCAACCAATGGCCGGCGGAGGAACGGCTCACCGCGGTCTACGGCGATTCCGAGGCGGCTGCGGAGGCGATGAAGGACAACCCGTTCTTCGCCAACTTCCAGACGAAGGCGTTGGACGAGGTCGTCGAGGTGGATCATGCGATCCTCGGCTGTCCCATCGACCGCGACGAGTTCGTCAAGGTACTCGTGGCGCTCCTCTCCGGCAAGAAACCGCCGATACCGGATTATCCGGTCTGCGTCGAGTGCAAGAAAAAGGAAAATATCTGCCTCTTCCAGCAAGGGAAGGTCTGTATGGGGCCGGTGACGCGCGCCGGGTGCGGTGCGGCATGTCCGACCTTCGGCAGCGAGTGCGAAGGCTGCCGCGGCTATATCAGCCACCCCGAGGAGAACGCCCAGGCAGATGTGCTCGAAGAGTACGGGCTCTCCGCCGAGGAGATCATGCACCGGAAAACGATGTTTACCTATCGCTATATCGAGGAGGCTGAAGACGATGAGTAAAGAAGAACACGATGTGAATATCGACGTGCAGCATTTGACACGCGTGGAAGGGCACGGCAATATCGTGCTCAACGCGTCGAACGGCGAACTCGAACGGGTGCAGTGGCAGGTCTCGGAGGCGCCGCGGATGTTCGAGGCGTTCGTGCGCAAACGACCGTACATGCAGATGTCGCACATCACCTCGCGCATCTGCGGTATCTGCTCCATCGGGCACGCACTGGCCTCGCTCAAGGCGACCGAAGCGGCGTTCGGGATCGAGAACACCGACCAGACCGAGCTCCTCCGCCGCATCGCGCTCCACGGCGAGAACATGCAGAGCCATATCCTCCATGTCGGCTACCTCGTCGCGCCGGACCTTTTCGGCGTGGGGAGCGTGCTCCCGCTCATTGGAACGCATACGGAGGCGGTCAAGAAGATCATTGCGCTGCACCGTCTCGCCAACGAGATGTCCGACCTCCTCTGCGGGCGGACCACGCACCCGATCAACCTCCATCCTGGCGGGTTCAGCTGGCTGCCGCGGAAGCGACAGCTGCTCGGGCTGAAGGAGCGGCTCGCCGACATCGTCCCGACGGTCACCGATGTGGCGCAGCTCGTGCTCGATAACGCAAACCAGTTGCCCGCGTTCGAGCGCGATACCGAGTATATCGCCCTCACCACCGACGACGAGTACGCGCTCTACGACGGCGTCGTCGCCTCCACCGATACCGGCGAGCACCCGGTGGCGGAGTACGAGAGCATCGTCAACGAGTTCGTCGTGCCGCAGTCCACGGCAAAGTACACGAAGCACAACCGCGACTCGTATATGGTGGGCGCACTGGCGCGATTCAACCTGAATGCGGACCAGCTCTCGCCGCTGGCGAAGGCGTGGGCGGAGAAGTTCGGGCTCGAACCGATCTCGACGAACCCGTTCATGAACAATGTGGCGCAGCTCATCGAGTATGTCCATTCGGTGGAGGACTCCATCGGATTGATCGACCGCATCCTCGACGCCGGCTACGACCGGACCGAAGCGCCTGTTGAGTTCGAGGTCGACGCGGGCCGCGGTATCGGCGCGGTGGAGGTGCCGCGCGGGATCCTCTTCCACGACTACCACTACGACGAGAACGGCGAATGTGTGAAGGCGAACTGCGTCATCCCGACGAACCAGAACCACAACAATATCCAGAAGGATATGGAAGCGCTGGCGCCGACCCTCCTCGACCGGCCTGAAAATGAGATCGAGCTCAATCTCGAGATGCTGGTGCGCGCATACGACCCCTGTATCTCGTGCTCGACGCATTATCTCGAGGTCGAGTTCGTCGACCGTCAATGATACAAAAGACGAGGAAGTTGGATCTTCTGATCGCTGAGAACGCGGTGCCGAGCCGCTTGTGCGCACCGGCGCCGCTTCTCCTTTTTCTTTTTCTTTTTCTCATTTCTAGCCAGCCATTCTTTCGAGGTCGCAGCGCTTCGCGCGTCTTCCTATAGGATCGAGTCCAGTCTCTTCCATCCCGGCGAGCCAAGCGACGATGGTTTATTATTATTGATACCAATGGCGGTCCGCGCTCGGGTCATCGCGAGTCAGCGAATTACTGGCCCGACCGGTTTGGATCATACCGAGCGTATCAGGTGACATTCATGGATACGACGACGTTAGAACATTACCGTCGCGCGGGTAGGATCGGTGCACAAGCGCTGAAGCTGGGCAAGCGGATGATCAAGCCGGGTGGATCGTTACTGAAGGTCGCCGATACGGTGGAACGATACATCCGCGACCATGGCGCCGAGGTCGCGTTCCCCGTGAATCTCGCGATCAACGACCAGGCCGCGCATTTCACGCCGAAACACGACGATACCACGAGCAGCTTCAGCTACGGCGATGTGGTCAAACTCGATATCGGCGCGCATATCGAGGGCTGTATCTGCGATACCGCGCTGACGGTGGAGGTCGGCGGGCGGAACTGGGACACACTCCTCACCGCCGCAAAAGAGGCGCTCGCAGTGGCGATCCAGACCGTGCGACCTGGCGTCTCGGTCGGGACTATCGGCGCGCGGGTCGAGCAGACCATCGCGATGTATAACTACACTCCGATCAGCAATTTAACCGGTCATAGCCTCGAGCCGTATAAACTCCATGCGGGGCTTTCGATCCCGAATGTACGTGACGCGTCGAGCACGACGAAGCTGAAGCAGGGCGATGTGGTCGCCATCGAGCCGTTTGCGACCAACGGCGCGGGCCACGTCGACGGCTCGAGCCCGAGCAATATCTATATCTTCCGGGAGGATAGACGCGTCAAGAACGAGGACGCGGCCGAGCTACTGGAAGCGATCAAGAGGAAGCGCCGCGGCCTTCCGTTCTCCGAGCGGTTCTGCGCGCGCTACATCGACGAGCCCGGTCGGGCGATCCAGTACCTCGTCCGCGTCGGCGCTATCCTCTCGTACCCGATCCTCTCCGACATCGACAAGGGTATCGTCTCGCAGTTCGAGCATACGATCCGCGTCACGAGCAGCGGCGCAGAAGTGCTCTCACGGCACTGAGCATGATCGCATTGCATTGCATTGCATACGCCACAACGCGTAACGCTTCAGCGTGTCACACTGTCCGTTTTCGATCACTTCAGTATTGTTCCTTTTGGGATCTGGCCATCCTCGAAATGCGACTCGAGCCACCCACATTTCACCCCCGAGCGCGCGTCGAAGTACGGAACATAGGGTTTGATATCGAACAGCGGCGTCCCATCGAGGATATCCACCTCGGTAAAGTAGATGCGACATTTCTCGATACGCTCAAGCGCGACGATGGAAACGCCGAGATG
>CAZSUE010000180.1:0-5324 GCA_964609045.1 uncultured archaeon
GACTCCGAGCGAAGCGAGGAATGGCGCGACGGGGGATCCGGCGACACACTTGTCGACGGACGCTGACGCTGAGCGGAGCGAGGTATGGCGCGACGGGGAAATAGTGGAGTGAAATGGTGAGGGAGGCGAGTGGCTTTCAGCCATAGGAAATGTAAATTTCGGTGAAGTTAGCTGGTGCCATATTAACGACCCACCAGACCGCTCATACTCGATGACTACGAAATTTTCAAACCAAGAGTGAAAGGGGATCGCCTGGCCGTATCGGTGGTGTATTATTTGAGGATTTGGTCGGTGCGGTCATGTGCGCAAGAGAACGGTGCCGGGTGTCTGGCTAGCCGGAGCGATCGCTGGTCCTATTTCTGGTTCTGGGAGTGGGAATGGGAGTGGGGGGTGAGAAAGACGAAAAACGAAAACGATCGCGCATATTTGGGCGTAGGCCGAGGCCATGGTGAGGAGTGGGTACTCGGCACCCTCCATCAGCGCTGTGGGTCGAGGGTGTGGGGTCTAACCGGATCGCGCAGCACCTTCTTTTTCTTGCGCCGTTTTTTCCGTGGCACGGCGACCGTGCGGCTCTTGGGTGCGTCGCGCTGGATGAATGCGGTCCGTATCTTTTGGAGGAGTCGTTGTTTGATCCTGGCGAGGTCTGGTGAATGGGTGTTCAGCACCTCGACCATGTTCTCGAAGACGATGAGGTTGAGGAAGAGCGAGAGCTCCTCGTTATTCTTTTGGAACATGAGCCGGAGCGCGTTCTGGTATGCCGCGCGGTCTTTGAAGAGGTCTTTGACAGCGTCGAAGATAATATCCTCGCACCGGTCGTAGGCCTTTTCTCGAAACGCGGAGATCGTGTCCGCCAGCGGGAACATGGCGAGATCGATGCCGGTCTGGCCGTCCTCGCGGGCGAGTTCGATATTCTCCTGGATCACATTTGCATCGATGGAGAGTTCGAACTTGCGATTGATGGCGCGGATGATGGTGGGATAATCGTCGGAATGGATGAAGAGGGTATAGAGTGTGCGTATGAACCGATCGATGACATCCCCGCTGCCGGGGACATGCTGGTTGGTATGTTTCATGCGATCGACGATGACATCGTCGCCGGCGAAAAATTGTTGGTGGACGAGGGCTTGGATGAGCTGTTTGAGCTCGTCTGGATCCACATTCTCGATCACATTTCGCCCTCCGATCCCGACCTCCCCGTCGCCACTGGGCGGTATTGCACGCAACTCGGGGGTGCACGGTAACGTACCTCACTATGAATACTTCACAGTTAATAAATACAACGGTGCTCTCACTGATTTACGCCTTTAGCGCCGCTTTGGACGGCTGACATTATCGCGGGGACGGGGGAGTTGGGCCCGTGGGGTTTGGGCCCCCCTCTGGCTTTCCTGGCCCCCTTCTGGTTCCCTTTTGGGCCCTCTCCTCGTTGTTTTTCAACGATCTCATCGAACAGGCGAACCTTCAGCGCCATCGTGCAGAGGCGTTTCTCATTCGTGGTAGTTGGCAATTGAAATGGACCGGAAATGAGAAAGCAGTGGGAGAACGGACTCTCAAACTCGGTCAGTGGATGAACGGGCATAATGCGAGGTCGCTGGGACGGCATCCAGCCCGCCGGAATCAGAAAAAGTCCGAGAGCTTACAATTTTTGACATGGTCGGAACAGAAGAGCGACTCCATCGCCTCATCGAGGAGCTCCACGCGCTGGCGCACATAGGGGTCCACATCGAACACCGCGATCACATCCTTTGCCACGGAGAGATACTTCTTCACGCTCCCTTCATGCACGGTCAGCGTCAGATCGGTTCTACAGACCCGCCCGTCCTTGAACTTTTTAGTGCAGATGCCCGCCAGCGGGATGCGCCGGTATTTCGTCCCACACTGGCAGCAGCGCACGGTCTGTTTCGAGAACGAACGGAGGTTGCCGATCATATCGGGGATGAGATGCGAGGAGATGACCTTCGTCGCCACCACCGACGCGTCCACCGGCCGGAGCCTGCGCGCGAGCAGTAATTGCGAATCCATCTTGTCGGTCATCTTCCCGAGGGTTTTATAGCTGCTGAGCTTGCCGCTGCCGTGGATCGTCCCCGTATCGTGCGTAAAGCGGAACCCCTCGTACTGGGCGGGCGTCCCGATCCTGCTCCCCACCGTATCCATGATCGGTTCGACCTCTTTCGGATCGGCGTGGTGCAGTGTGTGGTGATAGAACTCGAGCGGATATGCGGGGAGGAGGTCGACGTTCTGTGCCTCCTTATCGATCTCGTTGGGGTCGATGAAGGTGGTCATCACGAGGGGCGCGTCCATGAGCCCGCCACGCTTCTCGGGAAGATAGGTGCGCGAGAAATTGAGCAGTCCGTCGAGCAGCAGCATTTGGCAATCCTCGTCACCGTCACAGTTCCGACGTTTGGCAGCGTGAAAGAACGGATGCCCGTACCCGACGAGCGCGTCAGTATAGCCGATGAGACGGTTGAGCACGCCACCGGAGGTATGCGGCGCGAGCCCGACGAAGAGGTGCCCGACGAGATCGTGCGCTCTAGTTGCCCGATAGAACGGTGCGAGGTTGTAGAAGCGTACGAGGAGGTCGTCGACATACTGCGCCACACGGAGCATATAGTCGCCGAACGCCCTGGCACCGATGAAATCCTGGCACCGTAGCTCGAGGAGCTGGTCGTCTTCTTTTAGCGGTTCGCCCTCGATATCGTGCTCGTACCCAAGCTCGCGGAGCTTCTCCACGCTCGTGCCGATCTCCGACGGTCGGAAATGCGTGATGGGGAGATCGCTCATATCGAACCGTGCGGTCCCGTCCTTGAACACAAAGACATCGTGTTTCGTCCGGAGGAACCCTTTAGCTAACGGCTCCGGTATCTTCCGTTTCGAGATCATCCCTTTGACCGCTTTGATCGGCGGTATGATCTCCTCGTCGAGGTCGGTCCGTATCCGGTCCAGGAGCTCGGTGAGATCGATCTTCTGCATGGCGGTGCGTTCGTATGCATCGCCCCCCTCTTTCATCTCCTCCGTATGGGAGTGACACTGCGGGCAGCGGTTCTCCCAGCTGGTCTGTTGGCACTGCGGGCAGAGCCGTTTACCTACTTCGACATCGATGGCGCCGGTGGTGGCGCCGTCTGAGGCGGTGCGCACCAGCCGTTGCGAGCCGCCGTATTCTCCGATGGGGAAAAGCGCGTGCACCGGCGGCTTCATCTTCCGCTCCGCCGCTTTCTCCGGCCGCCCCATCCGCGCGCCGATCCGCGTCGGTGCGCGTTCGATGACCCAGATGCCAGCGAGTTCAGAGATGTGGTCCATGATATCGGCGGCGTGCGAGGTCCGTACTCGCGCCAGCGATGCATCGAGGCCGAGGCATCGTACGATCGGCGCGGCATAGCGTTCGATGACGAGCATACCGTCCGCTTCGCGATGGAGCGCGCCGAGTGTAACGAGGAGCTCCTTGAGCGCGGGGCGGTTCGGGACGCGTAGTACCCCTGCGTCGGGTTCGTAGTCCGCCTCTTGTTCGATGGCGGCTGCGAGCCGTTGGACCGCTTCGAGACTCAGATCATGCCAGAAGAGATTATAGCGCGGATGGAGCGGTATGCCCAGTTGTTCTGCGAGCTCGAACGCGGCTCGGGCATCGGGCGTTTTGTGGTGCGGATCGAACGGCGGTGAAAAGGTGGGGTCAGATCCGCGTTGGCGCGAAAGCGCGGCGTCGTATTCCAGCATCCACCATTCCGGACTGAAGCTGCCCTGGGGGAGGAGTTTATTGTTCTCGGCGAACTCACCGAACGGTACGAGCATCTCACCGATATCGACGATCTTCTGAACCGCTGCGCGATACTCACATGCCTTTTCATAGGTCTCGAGCTGGACGAGGCTTCCGTTCATGAGGAGGACGATCGGCCCCTCGATCGTGTCACAGGGTGTGACCCCGCCCGCCTTCCCCGGCCGCTCGATCTTGACCTGCGTCCCGACGGCGATGAAATCCTCCAGTATCGGGAATGCGGCCGGATGGATGGCGATGGCGGCGAGACCGCAGGTCCGACCGCGCCCGTAGCGCAGCCTGAAACCGCCGATCCGCGACGGGAACGCGAGCACTGGCCGTCCGGCGATACAATCTTTCATGAATTTCTTGATCGGTGGAATGGCCGGTCGCGTGCGTCGCGCCCGTTGGTACAGTTGCCAGCTCGGGTTCGCACGATAGCCCGCATTCTTCGCCGTTGTCGCATCGAGCGCCGCGTCGTTCTTGCCAGCGACCGTTCCTTCATCCCCTTCACTCCTTTGACTCCTCTCACCTTCACTCTCACCCTCACCCTCATTTTCGCCCTCACTTTGGCCTTCATCTTCTTCTTTTTCTTTTTCGTTCTCGGAGCTGGCCGTGCTTTGCTGCTCGATGAAGCGGTCGATGAACTCCCACCCCTCGATATTGAGGCGTCGCACATGTTTCTGGATCTTGGACGCCTTGAGGCACATCCCTTCCGCCATGACGAGGCAGGCGCCGCCACGGACACGGTTCGTCTCCACGCGTTGGAGGTCGCGATAGCCCGCGACCTCTTCGTCCTCCGTTCCTTCGCCGGTGATACAGATGGGACAGTACTGCGCGATGAGCTCGATCTCGTCCGGGCCCGGTGCATACTGGAGATGCTGGACCCGTTTATAGACCGGGATCTCCTCTTTGTAGCGTTCGATCTCACCGCGCTGTGGCTGATAGGGGCCGATATTGAGATCGCGTCTGACATAATCTGCGATCAGCACGCTCAACGCTTGCCCCGTTCCGCCCGCCGCGCGGATGGGGCCTGCAAAAAAGAGGAAGACACAATCACTGCCGTCGTCGTTCTGCTTGATCTTGACATCCGCCACCCCTTCCAGCGGCGCAACGAGTACCCCCTCGGTGATGATGGCGAGCCCGGTCCGGATCGCCTGGTCCAGTGCTTTCTCGCGATCCTCGATACCGCCGTGGTTCACGATCCATTTCCCGATCTTGAGCGCCACGAGTTCGCGGTTCTTCACTTTTGCCGCCGTGTCACGGATCCGTTGCGCGATCCCTTCCGGCCCGACGAGCCCTTCAACGCGCGCGGCGAGGTCTGCCGCACGCGGTATCTCGACCTCGAGCGATGGGTCGAGCCCTTTCTTTCGCGCTCGTTCTGCGATCTGGTAGCATTCATCCGCACGGTCCCAGAGCTCCTGCAGGTACTGTTGGTATCGCTCTGAGCAGAGGGGGAATATCGGTTCCTCGGCAGTTTGCGGCTTTGTGCGAGCGGTGCGAGTGGTCGTCTCACGCTCCTGGCGGTGAGTGGTCGTCTCACGCCTTTGGCGTTGAGTGGTCGTCTCACGCCTTTGGCGTT
>CAZSUE010000180.1:5424-8308 GCA_964609045.1 uncultured archaeon
CGTTGAGTGGTCGTCTCACGCCTTTGGCGTTGAGTGGTCGTCTCACGCCTTTGGCCGTGATTGGTCGTCTCACGCTCCTGGCGGTGAGTGGTCGTCTCACGCCTTTGGCCGTGATTGGTCGTCTCACGCCTTTGGCCGTGATTGGTCGTCTCACGCCTTTGGCCGTGATTGGTCGTCTCACGCCTTTGGCGTTGAGTGGGGTTCAGGTCCTGGCGGTGGTCTCGGTCCCGGGCGTTGGTGTGTGCGCTGTGGGTCCACATAGGTACGACTCATCCATGAAGTGAACGGTTTTGAAAAGGAAACGGGATCGCTAGCGAAAATGTCATTCCAGCACATAAATGGTTTGGTCGACCAACCGATGGCGGTGATTGGAGGTGACCGGAGGTGACTGGACGATGGATATAAAAGGGAGCAACTCTTGCGTTATAAAGTACTCGTCCGATCGTATTCGACCAATGCGGTACGGTGGACGGGCACCGACACAATTAACGGAGGAGAATGTGACCATGCAACGGATCGTCATCACCGGTGGCGCGGGTTTTATCGGATCGAACCTCGCCGATTACTTGGCCCATCGCGGCGACGAGATAATCGTTCTCGACAATTTCAGCACCGGCACCAAACGCAACCTCGACCATCTCAGTGACCATATCGAGATCATCGAGGAAGACATCCGTTCAATAGATGCGCTTCGTGAGGCGTTCGACGGCGCCGATCATGTCCTCCATCACGCCGCGCTCAGCTCGGTGAGCGGCTCGTTGGAGGACCCATTGGAGACCGATATGATCAATGTCCACGGCACACTCAATGTGCTCGTCGCCGCACGCGACGCCGGTGTCTCGCGGGTGGTGTTCGCATCGTCCGCATCGGTCTATGGGAACACGGGTTCGCGGGTGAACGCCGAATCCGATCCGGTGCACCCCACCTCGCCATACGCCGTGTCCAAGGTCGCCGGAGAGCACTATTGCCGCGTCTTTACCGAGACCTATGGACTCGAGACCGTCATCCTTCGGTATTTCAATGTCTTCGGTCCGAGACAGGATCCGGAATCGGAATATGCCGCGGTGATCCCGAAGTTCGTCCACACGCTCATCGCCGATCGACCGGTGACGATCTTCGGTGACGGGCACCAGACGCGCGACTTCGTTTATGTGGGCGACATCGTGCGCGCCAATGCGCTGGCACTCTACGCGCCGGCGGAAGAGGTCGCCGGAGAAATATTCAATATCGCCACCGGCGTGGAGACGAGTGTGGCCGAGCTCGCCGATGTCCTCGGTCGGATGTTGCATACCGACCGCGAGCCGAAACACGGCCCCGAGCGGGCGGGAGAGGTGCGCTTCTCACGCGCAGATATCTCAAAAGCACGCACCCACCTCGGTTACGAGCCGGAATACGGTATCCGCGACGGGCTGGGGGCACTGCTCCGTACGATCTATTAGATGATCGTAGGGATGTTAACACTAGTAACAATGACAGTACTGTGGCTGCCCGAGAACGATGGCGCAACCATGGGTATATTTAGCTTTTGCCCGAAACGGTCAAGTACTAGAACGTTGGGCACCCGATACGAAATGGGTTCCAGGTCTGCCTCTACTCCCCTTGACCTTATCTCTACTTTTTAGAACGGACACGAACTTTTCGGAGCTGGCCAGGCAACAGCACACAGAATGAAACCCCCTCTGCGGATAGAACGCACGGGCGTTCAAAAAGCCGATCGATATTGGTGATGATGAGTGGGGTGTGAGCAGTGCGTCGACAAGGGGGCGAGGGTGGGTAAACAATAAGAAACGGTGAACGAGAGCGCTCACAGTTGAAAAAAAGGTAAAATAAAGGAAAAATAAAAAGAGAAAGATGGATCGCGCCATGCGCGACCGATCATCGAAAAGATGGCGCCGTTTAGTCAACAGGGCCGATAGGGGCAATGGTGCGGCCATAGACCTCGTTGATCACTTCCGCGAGCGCGGTGTAGACTGCCGAGGCGCCACAAATGATCCCTTCGATGCCGGTGATCTTCAACAGTAGCTCGTTGCCGGTATAGAACGAGATGGCAAGCATGAAGAAGAGGATGACCAATGTGGAGAATACCACTTGGAGCGCACGATTCAGCTTCAGGGTACCGATGAACATCCCGAGTGTGAACAGACCCCACATGATGAAATAGGCGACTTCAGCTCCCGTTTCGGGCTCCGCGCCCCATCCAAATTTCGGGAAGACGAGTAACCCGACGAGCGTCAACCAAAAGAGACCGTAGGAAGTGAACGCCGTGGCGCCGAATGTGTTATTCTTTTTCCATTCCTGGATCCCGGCGATCACCTGCGCGATACCGCCATAGAATACACCCATGGCGAGGATCATCGTACCGAGCGCAAAGATACCGGCGTTATGGATATTCAATAGAACCGTGGTCATGCCGAAACCCATGAGCCCGAGTGGTGCCGGATTGGAGGTGGTATCTTTGATCTGGAAGAGACCTGCCTTCTTGCTTTGTTCTTCATCTGTCATAGCTCAGACCTCACATTGTTCTGTAATTTCGATAGTTGACGTGAGATGTGCCGTTGGGATCTGTTCGGAGCGCTCCCCCCTCGATCTCTCAGAGCCGCAGATCGTAGATCGTAGTACCGTCAATGCGGTGTCAGTTTTGCATCATGGTGTCGAGAACGGACTTTGAAGGCACGATAGGGCGATATTCTCTCCATTTCATGGCATGGAGATCGTGCGCCGTTTCCGGGGGACGGGTCAAATGAGAGCGGGCGTTGTCCGGCCGTTCTTCATTTCCTACCCCCGATCCAGCGTGAGCGATCCCAAGGAGATACCGAATCCTGCCCCTGGCATATAACATTTTCTACGGGCTGTAGTAATCATGTGCCAGATCGGCGTAAAAGAC
>CAZSUE010000181.1:0-8293 GCA_964609045.1 uncultured archaeon
TCATCGCCGGTGTATCCGCGGTGATCATGCTCATCGCAGCGTTCTTCTTCACCGCCATCGCGGGCTATATCGCCGGTGTGGTCGGTAGCTCGAACAATCCGATCTCCGGCGTCACCGTGGCCACGCTCGTGTTCGCATCGCTCCTCCTCCTCGCACTGGGCGCAACGGGCGAATGGGGCATGACCACCACCATCGCCGTGGCCGCCGTGGTCTGCTGTGCCGCCGCCATCGCCGGCGATGTGATGCAGGACCTCAAGACCGGGCAGCTGCTCGGGTCCACCCCGCGCAAGCTGCAGATCGGCGAGTTCTTCGGCGTCATCTCCGCCGCATTTATCATGGCGCCGATCCTCGTCCTCCTCATCTCGGCCTACGGTGTGGGGAACGAGAACTTGCCTGCGCCGCAGGCGGTGATGATGGCCAATGTCGTCTACGGTATCTTCTCCGGCGACATGAACTGGGTCGCGGTGCTCATCGGGATGGTCATCGCGCTGGTGCTCATCATTCTCGAGCTGCCGGTGATGTCCGTGGCCATCGGGCTCTACCTCCCGTTCACGCTCTCGGTGCCGATCCTCTTTGGCGGGCTTGGGCACTGGTTCACGCGCCGGTTCGTCTCGCGGCGCGAGGAGCGCGCGTATGAGCTGGAGCAGCAAAAGGGTGAGCGGCTCTCACACACCGATCGGAAGCGGCGCATACGACGGCTGAAGAAGGACGGGTCGCCGCCCACGGACGCGCCGTGGTCGAAACGCGCCATCAAGGAGAGCATCAAAGCCGTCAATGTCGGCGTGCTCTTCTCCTCCGGGCTTATTGCGGGCGAGGCGCTCATGGGTGTCATCATCGCGGGTATCGTCATGCAGTTCGGGACCGAAGCGTTCCAAGTCTTCACCCATCCCGCAGCTCTGCCCGGCGTGCTCGTGTTCTTCTATTTCGCGTTCCTTCTCGTCTATTTCTCGCTTCGGGAGACGATGAAGGGCCATACCTCGAAGCAGCTCGCCGAGATACTGCGCCGGACCTTCCACCCGTAGCGCTACTTGGACGCCTCCGTGCGCGCAGAACGCGCGAAGGACGCGGGGAGCGCGAAGGACGCGGGGAGCGCGTAGGACGCGGGGACTGAGATCCATGAACGATCGGGACGAACGCGAGCGTGATGCTACCATTGGCGATAGCACTAGCACTAGCACTAGCACTAGCAATAGCGAGAGCGCATCGGCGGCCCATGCATCAGCTACGACGAACGAGCATGCGGCCAGCAGTGAGAACCTCCTCGCGCTTGTCCCCGCGCGTGCGCTCCCGTCCACGCGGGACGAGACCACCGGGACGGTGGCGGTCGTCGTCCCCAAGGTCCGCACCCGCTTCGGCCGCGCCATCTGTCGGCTGCTGCGACAAGAGACCACCTATGCTCTCAAGCTCGACGCGTTCGGCACGGCGGTATGGGACGCGATCGACAATGAGAGCACGGTAGCAGAGATCGGGCGCGCGCTGCGCGCAACGTTCGGGCAAGAGGTGGAGCCGCTCTATCCACGGCTCGCCACTTTTTTGCGCCTCCTCGAGCGTGAAGGCGTCATCCAGTACCGAGATGAAATGAAATGAAACAAAATGAACTGAAATGCAATGAAATGAAAGGCAAATGAACTGAAATGCAATGAAATGAAATGAAATGGAAGACGGCTGCATATCCATCCCGTTCGAACCGATACCTTTTTGCTCACCAGCGGATATGGGTGGCGCCCGTCTGGACCACCCTCACAGTAGAATTGCAGCCAACCAGCCCCGGACTCGGAGCGTCCCATGATGACATCTGAAGCGCTTTCGTTCCATCCCAACCAGCTCGTACAGCACCTCGGGAAAGTACCGCAAGAGTTCACGAAGAGCGACCTCATCGAGTTCATCGAGGCGAACCGGATCGAGATGCTCAATTTTCGGTTCGTTGCCGGTGACGGTCGGCTGAAAACGCTCAATTTCGTCATCAGCAGCAAGGACCAACTGGAGTCGCTCCTCACCGCCGGCGAGCGCGTAGACGGGTCCAGCCTTTTCGATCATATCGATGCGGCGCACAGCGACCTCTACATCATCCCACGCTATCGAACCGCCTATGTCAACCCCTGCGCAACGACGCCCACACTCGATATCCTCTGCTCGTACTATACCAGCGAGGGCGAGCCGCTGCCCAACGCGCCGGAATATATCGTCCGACGCGCCCAGGAGGTACTCCGGCGCGAGACCGGGTTCGAACTCATGGCCATGGGCGAGCTCGAGTATTATGTGATCGCACCGGCGGCGCCGGAAACAAAGCGGCTCTATCCGCTCGCACCGCAGCGCGGCTATCAAGAATCGGCGCCGTTCGTACAATGGGAGCAGATGCGCACCGAGGCGATGCGTGCCATTGCAGCGGCGGGTGGTCGGATCAAATACGGTCATTCCGAGGTCGGCTCCATCTCCACCGGCAAGTACCATATGGAGCAGCACGAGATCGAGTTCCTCCCCGTTCCCATCACCGAGGCGGCGGACCAGATCGTCATCGCGAAATGGATCCTGCGCATGATCGGGTACAAATACGGCGTGACCGTCAGCTTCTCGCCCAAGGTCTACGCCGGTCATGCGGGCAGCGGGCTCCATATCCATACGAAACTGATGAAGGACAAAACGAACGCGATGATCCACGACGGGGCGCTCAACGAGCGCGCGCTCCGCGTCATCGCCGGCTATCTCACACTGGCACCCTCGCTCACCGCGTTCGGGAACACGGTCCCCGTCTCCTATCTCCGGCTCGTACCGAACCAAGAAGCGCCCACCGATATATCATGGGGCGAGCGCAACCGCTCCGTCTTGGTCCGCGTCCCGCTCGGATGGCTCGAGCCGACGGCGATGAACGCGGATGCGAACCGCGGCAACGAGGAACTTCCGCGCGGAGACACTGGCACACCGTACGAACGCCAGACGCTCGAGTTCCGTCTTGCGGACGGATCGGCAAAGATACACCTCCTCCTCGCAGCGCTCGCGGTAGCCGCCAGGCACGGGTTGGCCAACGAGAACGCCCTCTCGCTCGCGAACCGACTCCGTGTGGGTGACGAGGGCGGTGCAGAGGGCCCAGCCGCAACAAGCAAACAGGTGCGGCCCCTCCCACGATCGTGCGGGGAGTCGGCCCGGCGGCTGATCGAGGACCGGGCGGTCTATGAATCATGCGGCGTCTTTTCACCAGTGGTCATCGACGGTATCGCAGCAGAACTCCGCGCGTACGATGATACGGACTGGTCGAAGACGATGATGAGCGACGAGGAGGCGCGCTCGCGCATGATCGAACGCTACCTCCACTGTCTCTAATTCAACTCAATCGATCCTGATCGAAGTGGGATGATGCAATCTCTTGAAAAGAGGACAACGATCGGCGCGAAGTGAGAGAACGGGGGAGTGAATGCATTTTTGTATTTGCGTGATGGTTGATGTTCATTACGCACTGAGAGAGGGCGTCAAAGGCGCACATGTGATACCATTCTCTTTGGTTCGGATCCGTCACCATATTAATGTGCACCGTACGAGGTTTCGACCGATCTCATTTTTGCCCGATAAAAGCTAAATAGCACGTTTTCGGTAACTACAGATATTCCGGGGTTATGTATACAGAGGCATTCTTAATTGTACTGAACTTCAGCAACGTGGGCCGACACCTTTCATATGTGTATTGGGCTCCTCGAACGGGGCGGTCGATCACGACCACAGAGCGAGCCTGCAGATAGATCGGCCAGAGAGGGCGCTACCGTGGTCCCACCCACGCGCCCGGGGTCATGAACGATGATATGCCCTCCTACGATCCAGGATCATTGGCTAGCGGCAAGAAGGAGCATATGACACAAGGACGGGTTGAGATGAGCGTGAGACGAGAGAAAAGGATTCTTGCTGCCATGACAACGGTGATCCTCCTTCTCACAGTCGCATTCTTTGCCGGCTGTGTCGATGAGCAAGTGAACGAAGAAGACAGGGGACCCGGCGGTGCGACGACGGACGGACGATATGACGGGAAACGCATCCTCTACATCGACTCGTACCATACAGGATATGAGTGGAGCGACGGCGTGGCCGACGGTATCGAGGGTGTACTCGAAAGCACCGGCGTCGACTATCGCGAGTTCGAGATGGATACGAAGAACAACCCCTCGGAATCGTTCAAGAACGATGCGGCGGCGGCGGCGAAAGCGGAGATCGAAGAATTCGACCCCGATGTGGTGATCACCTCCGACGACAACGCGTTCAAATACATCGTCAACGAGTATTATCGCGATGCCGCGCTCCCGTTCGTATTCTGTGGCGTGAACTGGGATGTCAGCGTTTACGACGGCCCCTACACCAATACGGCGGGGATGGTGGAGGTCGCGCTCGTACCGCAGTTATTGGACCATCTCGGCGAGTATGCGGCCGGTAACCGCGTCGGTTATATTGCAGCAAATACCACCACCGCGATCAAAGAAGGGACGAATTACAAGAGTGTGTTCGGGATCAACCTCACGGAGCACTATGTGGACACATTCGAGGAGTGGAAAACGGCGTACGACGAGATCCAGACCCATGTGGATATCCTCATCGTCGGAAATAATGCGGGAATGAAGAACTGGGACGCCTCCGCCGCGCGCAATCATGTCGAGACCCATACCGTCGTCCCCACCGGAAGCATCTACGATTTCATGGCCGAGTTCTCCCTATTGAGCATTGCGAAGGATGCGAAGGAACAGGGCCAATGGGCCGCACACTCAGCGCTCGAGATCATCGACGGGAAGGAACCGGCCGAGATCGGCGTGGTCCGGAACGAGCGCGGGCTCGTTATCCTCAATTTCAACCTCGCCGACCGGCTCGATGTCGCATTCGATCCGGTACTCATCAAATACGCACAGCAGATCATCGACTGAATATAGCATCGAGCGCAAGCAGCTGGTGAAAATATGGCACTACGAACGCGGTTCAGTGGATCGATCCGGCTCAAGATGATGCTCAGCTTCCTCATCGTGATCGCGCTGGTCGTCATTTTGGGATTGATCGCCGGCATCCAGAGCTATAACGCACAGAAAGCGACGCGCGATATCTATCCGCATAGCGACCAAACGCGTAATATCCAGAACTTTGCGCTGGCGCTCGATGAACTGGACGGAGATCTTCTGCAGCTCTTTGCCATCGGCGGCATCGAACAGAATATCACCGACGATCTCGAGCGGCTCCAGGCGGCGTATGAAACGATCGAAGCGGATGCGGGCGACGCGTTGCAACCGATCCTCGAGACGCTCGACCCGGTCATGGAACGGCTCAATAACGATATCGGCACGGTCATCGATCCCGGTCATGATCTGAAGAATAGTGAACTTAACCGTAAGATACTCTCGATCTATCAGTCGATCGAAACGGCAAAAGCGCTCCATCAGCAGCTCACCGACGCCAATCTCGAGGGGTTGCGTGAGAGTGTGGACACCCAAAGCGAGATCATCCAGGGCCTTTTTGTCCATATCAGTGTAGTTGGCGCCGTGGTCTGTGCGCTCGTCCTCGGTATTTCGATCATATGGTCGCGGGTGATCTCGAAGCCGATCATCGATCTCCGCGATGCGGTGCAGAGGATCGGCGACGGCGATCTTGACGCCGCGATCAAGCTTGATTCGAACGACGAGCTCGGGCAATTGACGCGCAGCTTCAATACGATGATGGGCGATTTGCGCGTGATGATCGACGAGGTCGCGCGGGTCAGTAACGAGCTGGCCGCCGGCAACCTCGATACGGCTATCGGAGTGGAGATGAAAGGCGATTTCAATACGATCAAAGCGGCGAACAATACGATGATCCGCTCGCTGCGGTCGCTGGTGGGCAATGTCAAACACGCCGCCGATCGACTGGCGCGCACCTCGCAGGACCTCGCCAGTTCGTCCGAGGAGATGAACGCGAGCACGCAGCAGGTCTCCTCGGCGATCCAGGCCATATCCCAGAACGCGAACCAACAGGCGTCGGAGGTGGGAGAAACGGTTTCGATCATGCGCGTCATGGCCAACGGTGTGGAGACGGTGGCCGCCACCGCGAACTCGACCACCTCGGTAGCGGCGCGAACGAAAGCGAGCGGCGCGCGCGGTCAAGAGGTCGTCAAGAGCACGGTGGCGAAGATGGAGCAGATCTATGCGGTGGTGAATAGCTCGGCGAAGACGATCCGCAGCTTGGGCGAGCGCTCGGAGGAGATCAGCTCCATCGTCGATGTGATCACCGGTATCACCGATCAGACCAACCTGCTTGCGCTCAACGCCGCCATCGAAGCGGCGCGCGCCGGTGAACACGGGCGCGGGTTTGCCGTCGTCGCCGACGAGGTCAAGAACCTCGCGGAGGACTCGCGCAACGCCGCGGCGAGGATCGCCGAGATGGTCGACGAGATCCAGACCGAAACGCAAGAGGCGGTGAGCGCCATGGAGCGCGGGACGCGCGAGGTGGAAGCGGGGAGGGTTGCCGTGGACGAGACCGATGAGATATTCTCCGAGATCCTCTCGCTCGCCTCGACCACCGCCGACGAGGTCGCCCTCATCTCGGCAGCGATGGAAGAACAAAGGGCGGGCACCGACGAGGTCGCCGCCGCCGTGGATACCATCGCCACCGTGGCAGAGGAGACCGCCGCCGCGGCGGAGGAGTCCGCCTCGTCCACCGAGGAGCTCACCGCGAGCATGGAAGAGACCACCGCTCGCGCGCAACAGCTCTCGGAGATGGCGACGACGCTCGAGCGCGATGCGGCGAAGTTCCGGCTCCGGCGTTCCAAGCGGTCGAGCCGGGGTGCACGCCGCCGTCGTCCTCACCCACGCAGATCGGGCTCGAAAGCCGATCACCGTTCCGCACGACGGAAACGGGCACGGCGCGCCCGCGCTGCCGCGGAAATTGCCTATATGGATACTGATGCTGATACAGACAGACACTGATGCTGATCCGGATACAGAGGACCGGCTGCGCATCCCGCAGCGCGTCTCATCGGCGCTCGAACGCCGCGGCATCCATTACGACGACGATAGCGACGGCCAGGGCCGTAGATAGCGCAGATAACCGTTCATCGCGATCGAAGACGAGAAGACGAGAAGACGAGCATGCCTCTCAACAAATCGACAGCGGCCGTACGCAACCGCCTTTACAAATTTTCTTTATCAGAACAATACCTTCTGTCGTTCGCGCCATCGTCATCATTAACGATCTGGCCTATTCCATGGACCGGACCGCGGGCAACGGCTGGGCGCATTGCTGGCGCGGCAAAGCGCATCGCACCCGCTACTGTGACATGTTATCACGCCCCGCACCAGCTCTCGCAGCGTTACCCGGCGATATCGCCATTTAAGGCCACTCTCCTCCCTTTTCGGCGGCATTGTCGAGGTCGGATTCCGCGAAAGTGACGCGCGCCTCCCGACCGGTATAACTAAATAATACAAGACCATCACTACCATGTCAATTATGTATCCAGCCCTTCCAAAGGCACCCACACACTGGGAAACGGTGTACGGGTCGGTTGGGTGCATAGGACGTGGTTACATGAACATATACGTAGGAAACATCAACTATGATGCCACCGAAGCCGACCTTCGGGAGGCATTCCAACAATACGGAGAAGTCGACTCGGTCAAGATCATCATGGATCGTTACACCGGTCGGTCGAAAGGCTTTGGCTTCCTCGAAATGCCAGACGATGAAGAAGCAAAGGCCGCAATCGAAGGGCTCAACGGAGAAGAGATTCTCGGTCGCCCCGTTCGCGTCGATCAAGCCCGCCCGCGCCGTAGCAAGCCGCAGCGGAACTATAACGACTCCTCTTGGTAATACAGATACAGGAACCTCACTATCATTTGCGTTTCTTCTCGCTTATTGAATCTATATCGCGAGTCGTATTTGTTTCTACCAGAACTTTTTATTCTCTAGGCGTTCGGGAGCGGATCATCCCTCCCGAGCCATCTTTTTTCTTTTCCCACCACCTATCATTTCAGTATGAGTGGAACCGCCCGCTCGCGGCAACCGCATCTACACGATACTATTCTACACGATACTACACTAAACGCCGTAGACTAGACGCCGTAGACTAGTGTCAAGTCATAGCTCCTTTGTCGGGTCATGCGGATTAATGGGATGTGGCAATCGATTCTGCTGAATATTGGCGGAGTCATCATTTTCCCTCCGCCAATGTTCGTAGAGACGCAGTCCGAAGGAACCGTTTATGCTGAATATTGGCGGAGTCATCATTTTCCCTCCGCCAATGTTCGTAGAATACGCCATAGTGCCTCTGGCACTGTCAGTCTCCCCGAACATCTGCGATGTA
>CAZSUE010000182.1:0-8273 GCA_964609045.1 uncultured archaeon
CATCTGTTTGGCGGTTTCTAGGTCGATATCGTAGGTATTACGATAGATCTGCAGCTCGTTGGCGAGCGTTTCGACCTCTACATCTGTTGTATCTCCGAGCGCCCGGGTGATGTCTTCGATATGGGGCGCGAGTTCTAATCTATTGTTCATGGCGAGCCTCCTCGTTCGGTTTGTTTGGGTATTCTGTTGCCCCGAACTCGAACTGAAGGAGGTATCCATCACGGGAGAACCGCGCGGCCCTGCTCACCTCGAACTGCGAGTGGTGTTGCCACCAATAGAGATAGGATCGTCCCCATTAATAAAGTTGTACATGGGAGGGGTCAGTGAATGTATTTTCCATACCATGGACCATATCGCTGCTGGCTACCCCGCGGCGAGATGTATTTGGAGTGAATGCTTTCTTGCGGGCGGCGTGGCGGCGTGGAGGATGGCGGCGTGGCGGCGTGGAGGATGGAGGATGGAGAATGAAGGATGGTTGCTGCTGGACCGACGGGACGCAAGAGCCGAGTCTTTTTATCCATTGATCGCGATGCGCGTTCCTGGGAGTCTGAAGGATGAACCGGAAAATGGTGTTCGCAATGGTCGCGGTTGCGCTCGTCATCGGTGCGGTGCTCACCGCCACCACGGTGCCACAGCTCTTGGCCACGGAAGATGAGATCGTCGTCATCGGGTTCGATTGCGATGTGGCGCGCGAGCATGTGGAGCTTCTCGTCGAGAACGGACCGCGGATGTCTGCGTCGGAGGCAGAACAAATCGGGGCCGAGTATATCGTCGGCCAGTACGAGGCGGCGGGCTGTACCAACTGCCATATCGAGACCTATTCGGTCAATATGTTCCAGATCCACCGCGCCGCGGTCGAGCTCGTGCCGTACGGACCGCTCATGCTCCGCCCGCAGCGGCTCGGGACCGCCACCGTCTTCGATCATACCGTCGATTATGTGCTGCAGGGCTATTCGGGTTCACGCAGCTGGACGACCTACCGCGACGACCTCGCCATCGTCCCCATCGGGAACGGGGCCGCCCTATCGAGCTATACCATTGCTGCCGACGCCGCCGCGCTCATCGCCATGGACGAGAACACACCGGGCAATCCGGATGTCTATCAAATGGCGAGCGAGGCGGATGTGGCCGCTATCATCCTCCAGAACGGACTCCGGGGAGAGGTGATCGGGTATCCGCCGATGTTCAAATCGAACCAGGCATACGAAGACTGGAGCGGCGACTTCCCCGAGATACCGTTCTTCATGGTCTCCAAAGCGGTGGGCGACACGATGGAGGACCGTGGGAGCGACCATAAGCTCAGGCTCGATCTCGATATCGAGAAGGGGCCGATGGACATCTGCGTCACCGTGGGCGAGATCGTCGGGAGCCAGTACCCGGACGAATACTTCATCGTCGGCGCGCACCACGACACCTGCTATAATACGATCGGCGTGGTGGACAACACCGTCGGCCCGGCCATCGTCTGTGAGCTCGCTGCACAGCTCGCGCAGTATAACCCGAAATATACGATACGGTTCTGTACCTGGGGCGGCGAGGAAGAAGGGCTCTACGGTTCAACCGCGTACTTCGCCGCGCACGAAGCCAAGCTGGTCGATCACGTCCACCTCTACTCGAACTTCGATATGTCGCACACCGACCTCGAACGCTCAACGCGGTTCCTCGTCACCGTCTCCGATAACAGCTCGAAAGCCACTTTCGAACAGATCCGCGACAAGATGACCGCGGAGACGCCCGCACTGGATGCGTACAATATCAGTTTCGGCTACGACGACGGACAATGGGCCGGGTCGGATCAATGGCCGTTCGCATCGCACGGTATCGATGTGACCAACGCATGGGGCGGCGGATGCCACGAGTACCATACCTACCTCGACGACCTCAGCCATCTCAACGAGGAATCGCTCCAGCTCGGCGGGCGGCTCATCGGATCCTACATCGTCGATCAGGCATGTTGATCTCCGGCCCAAATTCGCAACAGCCTATCGCCTGCCGCAAATCCGTTGACGCTTATCATTTGATAAATAAACAGATCGATCAACGGCATCGAGCGGCATCGATCGCTCGATCACGCGCTCGATCGAAAGCGGGCGTTCAGCCGCCGAGCACCGGCGGAAAGACCGATACCTCGTCACCGTCCTTCAATTCCACCGAACCCTTCGCATAGACGCGGTTCACCGCGAGGTAGACATGGTCGCAGACCTTTGCGAACGGCGGATAGCGCGCGACGAGACGCTCAAGCAGCATCGCTGTGTCCGACCCGGTGGGCACTTCGATCGTCGTCTCACGCACGCCCACCACGGCGCAAACCCCCGCATGGAACTTGATCGCGATCTCCACCGTCATCCTTCCTCATCACCACCTCTTGCATCGCGCTGGATCGGTCCCCCAGCGGGCCGTTCGGCCATCAAGCGGCGGTTGAGCGCGCGATCCGCGGGGAGGAACGGATACTTCCCCAGCGCGTCGAACGGCACGAAACGGACCGCGTCATGCACCTGTGGCTTGAGAACCGCATGGGGATCCTTCAAGAGCACGAAATAGAAGGCGATGTGGACCAGACCATAGGAGTACCGGTGGACGACCTCGTCGTAGCGCTCATGCACTTTGATATCGACACCCAGCTCCTCGGCGAACTCGCGCATGAGACACTGCGGGGGCGTCTCACCATCTTCGCGCTTGCCGCCCGGATATTCCCACAGCGCGGGGTGCCGGTCCGAACGGCGCCGCCTCGCGATGAGGATATCTCCGTCGCGGATCAGCAGCCCTGCAACGACCTCGATCATGACCATCGACGACGCAGCGGACCGGAGCGCTATTAACCTTCGCTCTGTGCGACCTGTGCGCGCATGCCGTTGGGATCGCAATAACGAGCGCAAGAAACTAGGGAACGAACCAACGCATACGCGTTTATTAAGATCAGACCAGAAGAATTAGATCAATGCGCCCTGACGCATGTTGGGTTGGGACTCGCTCTATTGTAAGTATGAAAGGGAGGTTCGAGGAGGGTAGATCACAGGCGTACATGTGCATGACTCGCAGTTCGTTTGCGTCAACGGCAGCACGCATCTGCAACGGTGCGTTCACCGTCTCGAACCCATGCCCTACATGTCCCACATGTCCCACATGCCCTCGCCGACCCTACTGGCTATTTAACCGCAACCGCCGATAATACTTTCACCGACCCCTCCGGAAAAGTTATATACTTGTTCGGAGATAGCGTAGATCGGCCCTAGACGCTTCGGCGTGGCCAAAGCCCCCAACAGGGTGCCATTACCTGTTCGGGGAACGAAACGAAACCAAATGGAGGAAACGCAAATGAACACCCAAGCAGAAGCCGTAGCAACGGCACAGTCCCACGAACAGACCAGCAACGACCTGCAGACGGAACCGAACACGGACCGAGCCGAGCAGGTCGAGATCGTTTTTGACGACAGCTACCACCGCCCCATCGAGGAACGTATCGCACGACTCATTTTGCACTGCGTCGCCGACCTCGACGCGCGATACGGGCGGAACAAGATCGCTAAGGTCCTCAAGGGGACCAACGCACAGTTCATCTTCGACCACGACCACACCAACGCACCGTACTTCGGCACGCTGGATCGGTTCCATGTCCGAGAAGTGGTCAGCATGATCGACGGGCTCGTCCTCGACGGGCATCTCGATTTCGATGGCGAGGAGTATCCGGTCTTGACGCTCACGCCGTCCGCCCGCGCCGCACTCGAGGCGAACGAACCGGTGGCAGTGCAGCTCCCCTGGTCGCTGGCACCGCGCCCGCCGGCCCAGAAGATCGACCGCGCGCTCATCGAGGCGCTGCGACGGATGCGGACCTGCACCTCGAAAGAGGAGGATATCCCGCCGTATATGGTATTCAACAACCGCACGCTGATCGATCTCGCAGAGAAGGCCCCCCAGAACGAGGAGGAGCTCTACCAGGTCGTCGGGCTCGGTGAGAAACGCATCCGGCGCTATGGCGATACGATCCTCACCGCTATCGAAGCCGGTATCGGCGAGCCGCTCCCCGCATGCATGGATGTGGAGTAAAAAGTAGGAAACGGAAAGCCTCCCTCATATTAGAGGATAGGACCTGTATCGTTGGTTCGAACGTTATTCCGAGAGGCCGTCGCTTGAGACTATGGCCTCTCCCTTCTTTTTCCCTTTTCCTATGACGGATGCTGGCCAATAACCGCCGCCCGCGCAGCCCTTCCCGCGTTGCTTTCATTTCCTCTTTTCGATCCGATCCGAGGTCGCAGCAAGAACTCATTGCGCAGGCCCAATGTCTGATCGTCCGATAGAAGATGGACAATGTCCGGCTGGTCGATGGGCGCTCAGCCCTCATCCGGCGCACCCAGCGGCACCGCTTCCACCGTGGAATAGGTCGGGCCGCCCTTCCCCAGCACACTTTTCTTGAGCCGTATCTCCCGCACGCGCCACTGTCCAAATTCCGTATCCTCGTGCTGTTGGACCACGCGCTTGAGATGGCCCTTTTTCCTCCCGCTGCGCACCCGGGCAATGGTGAGATGCGGTTTGAAGCCGCGCTTCTCGCGCTTGAACCCCAGCGGCTGGAGCGCATCTTCCAACCGCTCCGCCACGGTGACCAGCGGCTCGGCGCCGTCGATGCCGACCCAGATCACACGCATATAGCTCCATTTCGGGAAAACGCCCGCACCCTTCATCGCGAGTTCCACTGGCTCGATACCCTCCACGCATTCCTCGATCGCATCACGGATATCGGGTCTCAGCCCTTCGTCCGTGTCACCTAGAAATTTGAGGGTGAGGTGCATATTCTCCGGCGCGACGATCTTGAGGTTGGCGCCGGTATCGACCAGTGCGTCACAGAAATCCAGTACTGACATGGGGACCGTGATATCGGCCGCGATAAATGCTCGAAATGTCATTGCCATCGACTCGTGGCCCTACGATCACATCGCAGTGCCAAAAACCTTTCCCACCAAATAGAACTGAGGCGTAGGGGTTTTGGCCGGCATCAGGCGTCTTGGGTATGGGGTTAGGTTTCGGGTCTGGGGTTCGGCGTCAAAACCCGCCCCAGGGCGGTGTATGGGCAGCTGGAAGGGGCTCGTGGGAGATCTGGTCTAATATTGTCGCACCCCTTTGTTTACCTGTCTGGAACGGTACGTTCTTTCCACCCATCCCGGGCACGCAACCGCATTGAGGTCTACTAATTCCTGCGGCGCCGTCGGTGTCGTCCGATGAGGAGAAGGACGCAGACCGCGCCGAATGCGATCAACGCTCCACCCGTACCGAACCCGGGCGAGGATTCCGATCCGTCACCATCGCTATCGCCGTTCGTATCGGGATCGTCCTCCACCGCCTCGACGGTGATCGAGAACTGCGTTTCGCGCTCGTTGCCCGCCGTATCCTGCGCGAGGACGAGACATGCGTAGGTACCCGGCTGGTCGAACACGAGCGAGGTGGAATAGAGATCCATATCGCTTTTCGTCATCGAGCGCGTCTGCCAGCGGTCGCTGTAAAAACTGAATTGGACCATCGACACTTCGATATCGTCCGTGACCCGCGCAGTGACGGTCACCGATTCGCCCGCCTTCGGCGCGGTGGGGGTGGTGGAGACGGAGGAGATGATCGGCCGGGTGGTGTCCGAGGCCGTTTCCGTCTCGACCTCGAACTCCCGCTGCGTCGATTCCGCTTCGTTGCCCGCTCTATCCGCCGCAACGATATAGAACTGGACCGTGGTGGCGCTACTGAACGGGCCGATACGCGCGGCATATCTCCCCGCTCCTTCCTCGGCCATGACCTTCGTCTCGAAGCTGGCCGTACCGCGTCGCCAGTGGAGGATCACGCCGTCGACGGCGGTATCGTCGGTCACATACGCCGTGATCACCACCTCCTCTTCGGTGGTCGGTGACGCGGGAGTATAGCTGATGTCTGAGATCTCTGGCGCGGTGGTGTCCTCCTCGCCGGTAGTGATGACGATGGTGAGCTGCTCGGAGCGCTCCACATTACCGCTCGTATCCTCGGCCACGACCTCTCCTTCGATCTCCTCCAGCGCATTGAAAGGGCCGATCTCGCAACGATATTCCGACCCGCTCACCAGCGTCATCGTCGCGGTCTGTGGCATACCGCATGAACCGCCGCTACAGATATGATATTTGAACTCGACGCTCGCCACCGCCTCGTTATCGGTCACAACCGCCGAGATCGTGATCGTATCCTCTGAGGTGGGCGAGGCGGGCGTGTAGCTCGGGGTGCCGATCGTTGGCGGTTCCGTGTCAGCACCGGAGGGTCGCACATTGAACGAGTACTGCTCCGTCTCGGACGGGTTGCCCGCGAGATCTTCCGCATAGATCGTATATTCGACCTGCCCGGTGACCTCGAACGGCTCGGAAGTGCCGGAGAAATCCTCGCCCGCGCCCACTGGCTCGAGCTCTACGGTACGCTGCTCGGTGGGGCCGTCGCTGCGAAAGTAGTGGATCTTCGCCGTTGCATTCTTGACCGCTACATTATCGGTGATCGTGCAATTGAATACCACTTCGGTATCGACCACCGGTGCGCTCGGGTGATGCGCCACATCGTCGATCACCGGCGGCTCGGTATCGCCCACTTCGGTCACATTGAAGCTATACCATGAACTGTTTGCCTGATTATCCCAGATATCGGCCGCCTTCACGCGATAGGTCACCGTATCACCCGCAGAGAACGGGCCGATGATCGCGCTGTAGCGCGTCGCGCCCTCAGACATCGTCTTGGCCTCCCGATCTCCGTCCAGCTCGTACTCGAGTACCACCGCCGCGATCTCGGACTCGTCCTCCACCACGCAACTGACCGTGACCAATTGCCCGGCGGTCGGCTGTACGGGCACATGCTCGATATCGCTGATCGCCGGTGGGCTCATATCCTCCGGTGTATTGTTCAGCCTCACCGTAATGCCGTCGCTGCCGATATTATACGCGGTATCGAACGCGCGCACCGCGAGCGTATGATCGCCGTCGGGGATCGCACTCGTATCCCAGCTCGCGCCGTAATGCGACCCGCTCGTCGGTGCCATCGACTGCCATTCGTCGTTATCGATCCGATATTCGACGCGGCGGACGCCCTCGTTGTCGGTCACATACGCGTCGATGTCGACCGTACCGTTCACCTCGCTAGACGCGGGCGGGGAGAGGATCGCGACGGTGGGCGGCTCCGAGTCGGTCAATATCCCTGTGGCGTCCGTCTCGTCGGCGTAGTACGCGGTAAATTGCGACGGCGGGAAGCCCGGCCGCACCTTCAGTACGCCCTGGCTGTTGAACATCGAGCCGATGACCATGATATTGTCCATGGTGATATCGGCAAAATCGTCACCGTTGGCGTCCGTATGCGCGGCGCCGTCCCAATCGGTCTGGAGCGTGACGCTCTGGGCAGAGGGGATGGTCACATCGCGCTCCATGGCGAAATCGAGGAACCCGAACGGGTAGTTGTTCCCGTCCGCGTCGAGGTAGCGCGAGACGATCTCGGTGATGTAGACGCGGAGCGTTCCGCTGTATTCCGTGCTGCCGTTGTTCGTCGCCACCGCAGTGACATTGATCAACGCACCGCCGCGCGCGACCGCGGTCACCTCCAAGTCGATATTTGGCACGGAACGCGCGCCGCAGGCTTCGATGGCGGCACGGTACTCCGACTCGTCGCTCGGTGCGCCCACCTCCTCGCGGTAGCCGCCGTCGAACTCCACCGTGGGATAGCCGCCCACATTGTAATCTTGCGTACAGCGTGCGTTCGCCTCGTCGTTCACATCCTCGATGAGCGAGACGAAATAGAACGGATAATCACCGCTTTCGTAGATCGCGTTCAGCGTTTCCGACGCTTGCGGACAGTATCCGCACCAAGTGCCGGTCAGTTCTTCGGCGAACACGGTGTGCGTGAAGGTATCCTGACGGGTCGCGGATTGTTCGAGGCCATCACCTTCCGTGCTCGATGCCAGCGTGGTCGAGAGTGTTAGTAAGCCGGGGACAACTAATGCGATAAGAACAACACAATTAATAGCGAGAAGCGCTCTCTTCTTCATGGTTAAAGCCTCCAAGATGACGGACGAGCCATTATCGGATCATCGGCTCGGCTCCTTCGCCCTCTCCGGGCGTGCCACTGCGTACCACGGAATCGGGTCGGTATGCTCAATTATGAGCGATTCGATATTTAAACCCTGGCCATCGAGCCACACGCCACCTCGCTGTAGCTTCAAACCTCCGTTGTAACCTCGATCGCGCTTCCCTACTGGCGTTGGTCGTGATTCAGCGGGGGATGGAACGAAAGAGCATTTC
>CAZSUE010000183.1:0-8204 GCA_964609045.1 uncultured archaeon
GTTGGGGATCGAATCCGGGAGGATCAGTACGGGCGGGTCGTTGAGACTGACCACCTCGAGGATGAATCGCTGGGTCGCCCATGCACCGCAGCCATCGCTCACATTGATCTGCACCGAGTAATTATCCGCGGCGTCGCGGTTGGTCGGTGACCATTCGATCGCACCGGTGTGATTATCGAGGGACATATTTGCCGGCCCATGTTCCAGCGTGAAATTGAGCCGGTCATCGATATGGGGGTTGGTGTCGTTCGCCTCCACATCGTCGTCGTTCACATCGGGGGAGTAGCTGTATCGGAACCCTTCCGTCACGCTCGTCGGCGGCGAAGAGAGAAAGGACGGTGCGTCGTTCGTATTATTGACGATAAGCGTGAAATTGAAGTGGCTTTGTGCACCGTGGATGTCGACGCAAGTCAGATCGACCCAATAGACCCCAACTTCGTCGTTGGTGGGGATGAACCGCATCCGTCCCGAGGCGGGTTCGATGGTATCCTCGAGCCAACTCCCGTTCTCGTCACTGGCGACTAACCATGTGAGCGCATCGCCGTGGATGATGTCGTCGTCCTCACCGGTAAAGGTGTGGTCGAAGGTGTCGTCCTCGTCGATATATGCCACCACCCAGTCGTCGGTAATGGTTGGCGCGTCGTTGACATTCTCGACGAAGAGTTCGTAGCTTTGCGACGCCACCCCGCCGTAGAGGTCGTGGACGAACACCGAGAGCCACCAGCTCCGATCCGCTTGCTCGTTCGTCGGCTCCCAGCTGATCAGCCCAGTGCTGGCGTTGAGACAGAGCCCCTCGGGTGCACCGGAGACGCTAAAACTGAGCGCTTCTTCCGATGGATTCTCGAGATCCGGGTCCGTCGCCGTCAGCTGGTAGGTGTAGGCCTCCTCCTCGGTGGCGTCGGTCACGGGCGCGGAGGTGAACGCGGGGAGGTCGTTGAGATTGTCCACATAGAGCGCCACGGTCTGGACCGCAGAGTCACCGGCGAGATCGCCGACGCTGATATTGATCGTATGGGTATCGGCGGATTGGTTATTCATCGGTGTCCAGTTCAATTGGCCGCTCGTATTGTCGAGGGTGGCGCCCGCGGGCGCGTCGAGGAGCCTAAACCAGAGTTCGTCGGTGATATTGGCGTTCTGGCAGTCGATGTCCTCGTCCGCGACCTGTGGAATATAGGAGTATTCGAAATCCTCCACCGCATGCGCCGGCGGGGTGGAGAGGAAGTGCGGTGCGTCGTTGACGTTGATGATGTGGAAGGTCGTTGTGGCGGTGTCGTAGCCACCGTCGTCGTCGCTGAGGTTGAACGCGACGGTCCAGTTCCCCACATCCGCATCGGTGGGTGTGAACCGTATCCGCCCCGCAGGGTCGATCTCGAAAAGGGTGGCATTATCGTTAAAGACGAGCTCGTCTTTCCAGCCTGGGTCGTACCCGTTGAGGTCGAGCGCGAACGGGTCGTCCTCGTTGGCGGTGTATTCCGACTGGATGCCGGCTATGACGGGATCCTGATTCTCGATAAAGAGCGTCTGGGTGGTATCATCATAGTCACCGTTGTCGTCCACCACATAGAGCGTCACGATAAACCCGTCGGAGGTCGCGTTGTCGCCGTAGCTGTAGGATACGGTCTCGCCCATCCCTTCACCGCCGTCGCCGAAGTTCCAGTAGAACGCCAGTGAGGGTCGGTCGGACGAGGTATCGTTGGACTCGGACGCGTTGAAGCTGATCGGGCTTCCTTCCACCGCTCCGTCGCTGTAGGTGACCGTGAACGCAGCCACAGGGGCGGGATTGGAGATATCGATGGTGCCCGAATAATAATTGAAGTTCCCGTGCCGGTCGGTGACCACGAGTGTATAGGAGTATTGCCCCTCGTTCACATAGGTATGGTTGACGGTCACACCGTAGGATTGGGTCCCGTCCCCGAACGACCATTCGTAGGTGACGATGCCGGTGACGCCCTCTTTCCAATAATCGTTATCGTACGACGCGCTGGCGTTAAATAGCACCGCTTCGTCCTCATCGGCGTCGGAAGCGGCCTCCACCACGGGCGTGGGCGCAATGAGGTCCATGACGATCTCGATATGGCACGGCTCCACGATCCACGGTTCCGGTTCGACGTAGACATGAAGGAACCCGCTGATGATGGAGATATTGTGCGGTGTGACATTGACCCGCCCGGAGGCGGTGTCGTGCCAGTATTCGATGATCGGCTCGTCAAGCACCTCGCCGAGGAAATCGGTCTCGATATAGCGCTCCATAGTCCCGTTGGCGTTGTCGCAAATCGCAATCGGCGCGCGGTAGACCGTATTGTTCTCGGTGTCGATCACGGTGAAGTCGACGAGCCAGCCCACGCCGAGGAGCGCGTCATCGTCCTTCAAGCGCACATTGCTGCGGTTGAAATACGAATCGTAGAGCTCGACGGTGGCGTTCTCGAGATAGATATCGCGATAGGTCGAGTTCTCGATGACGATCTCGTATCCGTGGATCGTTTCCGTCCCGTTGACGACGGCGAGCCCGATGGTATTGTTCACCATCTCGAGTTTCTTGAGCGCGGGATCCTCCCCGATGATGGAGAGGCCGCTGAAGCATTCCTCGAAGAGGCAGTTTCGAGCCTCAAAATCCTCACTGTGGACCACGACCCCGGGCGCGGTCTCGTCAGCACCGGCATGGCGGATCGTCGCGCCCTCGAAAAGGCCCCCTGCGCCGGGGAGGAATGTGACCAGGTACGGTCGCGCCGCGTTATACGCGTCCAGTGTGGCACCACCGCGGAGTTTGAACACGCCGCCGCTGTCGACGGTGATCTGAAACGGGTGCGCGGCGGGTGACGCGATCCGGCCCTCTGCGTTCTGCTCGATCTCGAGCGCGCCGTAAACCGAAGTATTGCCCACGGCGACCCATGTGCTCTCGTCGGCGATACGCAATCGGCCGCCCGTTTCGATGGTCGTCTCACCGGTGAGGATCGATGTGGACATCGCTTCGAGGGTGCTGTTGCCCTTGATGACGCACCCGCCCAGCGTCACATTCGCCCCTGAGAACGAGCCGTGCTCGCCGTCGTTTACCGTGAGGGTGTGGCAGAAGCGCACTTTCGCACCGCTTGCCACCCACCAGGAACCGTTGATCCAGACCGGTGCGGTGGAGTTGAGATAGTGCGTCTCGCCGCCGGCGTCGAACGCGAGCGTGGCGATATCGTTGGAGTCAAGTTCGATATTTGCACGCTCGGCGGAGAGATCGATATCGATATTGTCGCGGAGCGATGAGCCCGTGAGCGTACACTGCGCATACGCTTCAATGCGGAGCCCCATGACATTATCGGTGAGATTTGCGGTAGTGACCGTCACCGTCGCGCCGTCCCTGGCGATAAGCCCCTGGGTGCAGCCCGTGATATGTAGCCCGGTGAGCGTGGCGGTACTGTCCACGACGCTGACGCCGTTGCTATCCGCTCGGCCGATGACACGGTCGTTCGTGCTACTTAGATCGCTCTTTTGCTGGGTGTAGACCGCCTCGGAGTTATTGAGGAAGGTATTATTGGCGCTGTCGATCGTTGCGTCGGTGACGAGGAGCCCGATCTCGTAGCTCTCCTCGATGCGATTGTGGTAGATGCCGTCTTCAATTTGAGCCGTAGGATCGGGATGATAAAATGCCACCGAGATGGCGTAGTGGTTCCGCTGGAGCGTATTGTTCGCGACGAGGGCGTTATCCTTTGTCACACTGATGCCCAGTTCGGAGTCGTAGATCGTATTGTTGAGGATAGAGACGGGAAGCCCGTTCTCGACGGCGATGGCCGCCTCGATAATGTCGTAGAGCGTATTATTCTCGACGAGCAGCCCGAAATCGTCCTGCATGGGGTCGGCGTTGATCGTGCCGTAGATGCCATAGTCGCCCTTGCGGATAGTGTTATTGCGGACGGTGAAGTTGACGCCGTTCTGGACGGCGACACCGTATTGATGGTTCAGGATCGTGTTCTCTTCGATAAGGCAATTCCGATTGATCTTGTCTGGTTCTGACGATGTCAGCGCCTGGACCGTATAGTCGGTACGCGAATTCATGGTATTGTTCCGTATCAGTGCGCCATCCGTCCCCTCGAGCATGATGTCGAGGTCAAACATCTGGGTGAAGGTATTGTTCGTAATCGAGGGGCTGCATTCCCCCTCTGCGAGCACGCCGTATCTGATATTCATGAATGTATTGCCCTCGACCTTCGGCGTGGAGGGGTCGACGAGATGGACGCCGCCGAACGATTGATCGAACCGATTGGCAGATATCGTCGGTGAAGAGGCGCGGGAATAGACCGGCGCGTAGTTCGTGTTCGTAAAATCGTTATCCTCGATGGTCGGTCCCGTATCATCATAATCGATGCACTGGATGCCGATGGAGTTGATATCGACGAAATCGTTGTGGGCGATGGAGGGGAGACCGGGTCCGTGGGCCGTATAGAGCGCGTGCCGACAATTGCTCATGGTGCTATTGGCGAGGCGCCCATCTACATTGTCGAAATGGATGGCGAACCGCGTGGCGTTGGTGAACTGGGTGGCATTGATCTCGAGTGGTACATCGTGCGCATAGAACAGCGTCTCCTCCGCGTCGTTGAGCGTGGAGCGTTGGACGAGCGTCGCCGCCAGCGGCTCTGTCCAAGAGGGCTGGCGATGGACGGCGACGCCGAAGACATGATCGTCGACCGTACAGTCGAGGAGCGCCACCGCCGCGTTCTTGACCTCGATACCGTACTCGTCGTTGTGATAGACCGTGACATTTTCGAGGGTTGCGCGGCGCGGTGCTTTGATATTGGTGATGACGACACCATAGTTCGCAAAGGTGGAGAAGAGCGGTGTGCGCGGTTGCTCGGGGCTGTCGACACGGGTGCCGCCGCCACCGCCGCCGCCGCTCCCGCCGGACTCCTCCTCGTCGGGGTTCCATGCCTCGGACGAGGCGGTATGCTGGATGGTGGAGTTCACGATGGTCGGGGTGGCGTTATAGATCACCAGACCGATATAGCCGCCGTATTGCACCGTGCAATTGTCGAGCGTGACCGCGGAAGAGGCGATGTTCAGCCCTTTCGATCCGTCCCCCACATTACCCACATAGTAGCCGCAATATTCGACGGCGGCGTCCCGGAGCGTGCCGTTCGCCGCGGGTTCGAACCACCAATCGTATTTCTTTCCGTCCAGCCCGGTAATGGTGGACCCGTTCGTTGCATCGAACCGACCCCTCGAAAGCGGGCTCGTCGTGGCGTCCACGCGGATCCAATAGTCCCCGTTCTGCTCGCACATCATGGTGAGGGTCGCGTTATCGAGGAGGAAATAGCCCCCTGGGGCCACGGTGAGGTTCCCCGCAAGCTCGATGCTCGAGTCGATGAATTCCATATCACCCTCGAGCGTGATGTCGCCACTATAGAGCGTATTGGCGCTGTCCGTGAACCTAAACGCGGCATCGTGGTCTATGTCGATATGATCGACCGATAGTGTCGAACGCGCGAGCGCCACCTCGCTCTGGATGCCGCAGACCATCCCCCCGGGCCGCGGATCGGCACTTGCCGCACTGGTCCCCAGAAATACGGTACTGTCGTTGATGAAACCGCTGGCACCCTCCGCCAATATCATTTTGAGCGGCGCACCCATCATATGGCCGATATAGCTATCGAGGAGTTCGATGGCGCCGTAGCGTCCGTTGTCGACATCGGACATGACGGTGATACGCGGGATCGGGATCATCATGCCTTGTATGGCGAGGAGGTTACTTTCGACGGCGCGAAAGCTGCCAGCGGGGAGGACGGTGATGTTGCCGTCAAATTCGATGGAGCTATTGAGTAGCTCGAAAGTGCCGTTGATCGTGGTCTCGCGCACCCGCAGCGGCATCGTCTCGCCGGTATAATGGAGAGTCGCGCCGTCGTCCACACGAATACGGTCGAGGAGGAGGGTGGAGTTCTCGAATGTGACGGTGGCCCCACCGAGGACGCGTAGCTCGCCGTCCGGGCCGAGGTCGAGGTCGAGCATGCTATAAGTCGCATCCGTATCGAGCACCCAGTCGGCGCAATTGGCCATGGGGCTCGTCGTATTGAGCGTTATGCCATAGAACACGAACCGGTAGCTTTTCACGCCCATCAACGACGCGTTCCCCTCGTCGATATAGGTTCCAGTATATTCACCGTCCCCAACATTAAATTCTGAGTAGAACTGGTCATCCGTCCAGTTCTGGAGGACGACTCTATTATCCGCAAAATCGAGATACCGCTCGAGATGGATGTATTGGACATCGTCGAGCGAAATATTGATGTTCCAGCTCACCTCGATATCGGTGCTGTGGTCGATGACCGCTGAGTTCATATAATCGTCCAGCGGACCCGCTTCTGCCTCACCGGTGGACAGGAGGAGCACGAGTACGAGTGCGAGAGCGGCGGTCGCCAACAGGATGACGAGGAGATGTCGGGAGACATGCAACGGTCGATATCCAGTGGACGATTCGCATTTGTTCGAGAGGCTGGCTTCAGTTGATGGGCGATCGAAGTACTTCATGGTCATCACTACCCCCGACCTATGATTGATCCGCGATCAGGCGAAGAAGGGAACGAGAAGATGGAACAATGAGCCATCGCATCGATCGTTATAAAGTCTTTATGGGGGTCTGCCCATCGTTTTCCACCTCGATCGCCGCGCCCGCGGTTCGCCATGCGGGGCTGTGATCAGTGAGAACGGAGTATCCCCTTCCTGCGCGCTCTTAGACGGCGGTGGGGGTCGAGATGTTCAAGTTCAAGTTCAAGTTCAAGTTCAATTATCATTCCCATGTATCACGCACGGCGGCGTCGCTCGTGGTGAGGCCGGTGTCGACGAGGTATCGATAGGCGGCGAGCGCTGCTTTGGCACCGTCGCCCACGGCAATGGATATCTGCTTTTCCGGGATGTCGGTGACGTCGCCGGCGGCGAAGAACCCGTCCATGTCGGTGGATTGGTCGCGTTCGACCTCGATCTCGCCATTTTCGTTGAGCGCGACGAGCTCACGCACCGGCGCGGAGTTCGGCTCCAGCCCGATCTCGAGAAAGACACCGTCCACGGGTAGGTCCTCCAATTGCTCGTCCGCCTTATGCTGCAGTCTGACGCCCGTGAGTTTCTCGCGGCCGAGGAAACGCTCCACCACCCATGGCGTGTGGATGATCACATTCTCCGCCGCGCGCACCTCCTCGACGAGCGTGGCATCGGCGGTGAACGCGTCGCGGCGATGGACGAGATGGACCTCCGACGCGAACTGGATCAGATCGCGCATGGCGGTGAACGCGGAGTTCCCGCCGCCGATCACCGCCACACGCCGGTCGCGATAGAGCGGCGCGTCGCAGGTGGCGCAGAACGCGATCCCGTCGCCGATGAACCGCTCCTCGCCGGGCACCCCGAGTCGGCGGTACTCCTTGCCCGCACAATAGATCACACTACGACCGGTGAAAAGGACGCCGTCCTCGGTGCGGACCTCGAACCCATTGTCGCCTTTCTCCACCCGTTCCACGGTCTGCTCCAGCGCCTCCGCCACGGGGAACATCTCGAGGTGCTGACGGAAGGCCTCGGCCATCTGCGACCCGCCGATACCCGGCATGCCGAGGTAGTTCTCCACCGAGGCGGTATAAGTGATCTGGCCACCGATATCCTCGGCGATGAGCGCCACCGAAAGGCTCTTGCGCGCCGCATAGATCGCCGCGGACATCGCCGCCGGACCGCCGCCGACGATGAGGATGTCGTAGGTCTCGGCGCTGTCGGCCGCAGTGGCGGCGCGCTCGGGCTGCCGATCGCGGACCTCGTCCTCGATGGCCGCGTGCAGCTTCGGGTCTACCGCTTTCAAAACCTCCATATACGCCATCCCCGGCGGCACCGCGCCCTCGAAGGTGTGCGTCTCGTTCACGATCGTCTTCGGCACGCCGGAAACATCGTACTTTTCCGCCAGTTCGGTGAAATGCGCGGCGTCGACCATGTCGGCGCGGATGTATTTATTGACGAACGCCATCTGGTGCGCCACATGGACCATCCGCGGGCAGTACGGACAGCTGAGCGTGACCATCACTTGCATATGGACCGGTTTGTTGATACCGACGATCAACTGTGCCAGCTCCTCGTCGAGATCGGTCTCGCCGGTGGAGACCATGATGATCGTCTGGAGAAGCGAGCTGAACTCGTAACCGGAGGTGATGCCGAAGAACCGTATTCCATAGTCCTTCTCGCCACGGACGATGGTGCAA
>CAZSUE010000184.1:0-8151 GCA_964609045.1 uncultured archaeon
AACCGGAGCAGAGGGTATCGGGCTGTTACATAAAGACCAACTTATGCAAAAGGCCGATAGGTGCGGCGATTGCGGCGCTGGCAGGAACCGGAGCAAAGGGTATCGGGCTGTTACATAAAGACCAACTTATGCAAGAGGCCGATAGGTGCGGCGATTGCGGCGCTGGCCCCCGTCTCAAACACCCCAACTCTTGTCCCTTCGTTTTCAGCGCACTTCAATTCAGTCCATTTCCGGCGGCTCGATCTCGAGATTGAAAAAGCGTATCGCGTTCTTCACGCTGGTCTTCGCCACCTCGCGCTGATCGAGACCGTGGCTGTATGCGATGGCGGCGATGGAATAGCGCGCGTTCGCCGGTGTATTATACGGGCCGTACCGCCAGGGGTGCTGATAGTACGCATCCGTCTCGGTGAGGAGGTTCTCCACCGGCACCTCTTTCGTCTGACGCCGCCATTTCTTGCGCGACCATGCCGAGCTTGGCACCGAGAGGTAATACCCCTTTTTTGCGAGGAGTGGACCGTACTCTTCCGGGCCGGAAAAACAGTGCCACATCACGCGCTTCGGCTCGATCGCATGCTTTTCCAGCGTTTCGAGCACGAGTTTCGTGGCGGCGTCCTCGGCGTTGTACGGATGGTCGGGGTTGTTCCGATCCTTGCTCCGGTTATCGGGGTTGCGCACATGGAGGATGAACGGCTTGCCCCAATCTTTCGTTCGTGTGAGGAGTTGGTCGAACACATCCAGCTGTTTCTCGCGCTGCTTCAAACTCTTGGCATGGTAGAAATCGAGTCCGATCTCGCCCACGCCGAGATAATCCGAATGCGTGTCCAGCGCATCGAGCCAGCGGTCCCATTGGAGCCCATATTCCTCGAGCGCCATGAACACGATGTTCTGCGGCGCCCAGCCGAGTGTATATCCGACCCGATTGTGTGCCGCTTTGAACTCCCGCACCGGTGCGAGCGTGGTCCAATCGAGCGCGCAACTGATCATGTACAGCCCGCCCTCCTCGACGAACTCGTCGTACTGGTCGTCGTACGGTGGGAGCTTGGATTTGCTCGACGCCTTGTACGGTACGTGGCAATGGCAGTCGATGAACGGGAGGTCCGGTTCAGGTTCTGGCAGGCGTTTTTTCTTCTTTTTCTTCTTGCTCATACGCATCGGTCTCCACTGGGACGCGTGGGGGCACGATCGTACCGATCGCGTCGGGCTGGCCCGGCGGGGGGGGAGTTCCCTCCATTTCGGTGTTGGGAAGCCCCGTGCTCCGCGGGGCATTACCATCTGCGATATAAGAACGTTCGGGTCTATCGTGCCGTGGCCAATAGCGTGGGTGAGGGCATCGCGTGCCAGATCGCGTTCATTGCGCTTGGGACGGCACGATCTCGATCAATTTGATATCGAAGGTCAGCTCCTCGCCGGCGAGGGGATGGTTGAAATCGAGCGCCACCGTCTCTTCGCCCACCGAGTTGATGATCGCGGGCAGCTCCATCCCGTTCTTGGCGCGCATCAGCACCATCATACCCTCTTCCACCTCCTTTGGCGGGAGCTGGGCGCGCGGTACCTCTTGCACGAGCCGTTCGTCGCGCGAGCCGTAGGCCTTGCCCGGTTCGAGCATCACCGTCTTCGTCTCCTCCAGCTCCATCCCTACGACCGCTTCCTCGAACCCTTCGATCATCTGTCCCGCACCGACTTCGAACTCGAGCGGCTTACCCATCCGCTCGGAACTGTCGAACTCGGTACCATCCGCGGTCTTGCCTGAATATTCTACCTTGATCCGGTCTCCGACCTTCACTGCCATGCTATCAGCTCATAGGATCCGAGCGGAGGGATCGTACGCATCGCGATCGATGCCGAGACCGCCCTGACCATCGACGGCGAGTCATGCGTCAAGAACAAACCAGGACGCTCCACAGCCGTACGAAATGATGATCGCAACGGCAGAGACCGCCGATCGACGCCGCCGTCGATAGCGCTCGGAACACGCTACCATAGTGGCAAGCGCCATTAAAGCTTTCTCATCGGGATTCACCCCTGAGCGCGAGGTGCGTTCCTCCCGTCGCGCATTCCTCCTATATCCACTTTGCGGGCAAAGTCTAAATACTAATATGTATCGAACGCAAGGAGCGGCTTCGCCGACAACCTACGCCACCGTTCCGCCTATGTTGAGCACGATCGGCAGAAGGAGGCATCGGGTGCGAAGAGCCGGCCGAGGAGAGTCCATCATCTCGGCCATCTCTCCCGATGCAGCGTATTAGAATAGGGATCGGGGATCGCGAGCACGCGCTTTCAGCATCGTTTATGGATCGGCGCCACCGGAAAATCCGCCTCCAGTTTGGGGATCAGCTCCTCCCAGATCTGCTCGCAGAGATACCAGTCGGTGATCTCTTCGGTGGAGGATTCGGTCAGCCCGAAGATCTCTTTCGCATTGAACAGCGACATGTAGGGGAGGACGAACAGTTCGAAAAGCACCCCTTCCTCGAGCGGCCAAAGGTAGCACTCGATGCCGATACGCTGCGATGCGGTATCCATTTCACGCATCGACGGTGTTTCGATGGGGAATCCGCGCATCACCATGCGGAGATGACCGGGCGGTTTCTTCTGTTTGAGAAATTCACCGATCCGTTTATTGACCGCGACGATCAAGATGCCGCTGCCCTCGTTGCCCTCTTTGTATTTTGCGATGGGGAATCCGAACGAGGCAAGGTAGGCCTTCAATCGCGGCCCGAGCGCTTCGATCGTCTCGTTCTCGATCAGATATCGACCATAAGGGTACGCATGCCGACGCATCGGACGGTCATCACGGCGGTAGCTAAAAGGTTTTTCGACAAACGACCGACCCTCGATCCGATCATCATGATCATCATCATCTTCGGCAAAGGAAGAAAAAACCGTCAAAGCGGCCCCCGGTGGGATGCGGGATGCGGGATGTGGGATGCGGGATACCGTTCACACGGAGCGGACGGAGGCGGCGACACCTCGCAAGTCGAGGGCGTCGAGGCGCACGGCCGAGCGCCTGAGGGGTGAGTGTGAGGGCTGCGTCAGACCGAGCTCTCCTCGGCTGTGCCGTCCGTTATCTGTTTTGGGTCGGCGCAATAGGGCGCTTCGCATCCTTTCCCCACCCGTTGACCAAAGAACCGTTCCGGGAACCCCATCAGCCGCATCATCGGGCGCGTGCTCTTCTTCCCGTGCTTCCAGCGCGCAATGAGCCAGTGGTGGAGAAATGCCATCCCTCTCAGCCGATATTTCCACTCCGGGAGCCAAAAGTCGATATTATATTGCCAGCAGCGGGTGAGGACCTCCCACTGGAGCTCGGAGATATGGTCGAACGAGATCCGGTTCGCCTTTCCGAGGAGTGCCTCTTCGAGCGGGATGAAGAGGAGCGGTGTATAGAACATATTGGCCCCTTTCAGGTCGTCGAGGAGCTCGAGCGTGGCGATCACATCTTCCTCGGTCTCGTCCGGCATGCCGGTCATAAAGGTACACAGCGGCCACCAGTCGTGATCGTTCATATGACCGATGCCCTGGCAGACGAGTTCCGGCCAGTGGTCCACGCTATAGGGGAGCGCCTTTCCGGCCATGAACTTGTTCATGAGCCGGACGCTCCCGGTCTCGATGCCGACCTCGACGGTGATGAAGCGCTGGGTGTAGTTCTTCCGGTATTCCGGCGTCCAGCGTGTCTTCTCCATCAATATCGGCGTGAGTTCCTCGAGGATCGTTTCATCGTAGACGATCGGCGCCAGCGATGCGTGGGAGAGCCCGATCATCTCCACACCGGGATAATCGGCGATGTTCCGATAGAGATCGACGATCGCCTCGCGGTTCGGTTTGAACCCCTTATGCGCCTTGTAAAGGAACATATCCTCCGTGGTGGTGAAGATCATCTTCGAGCCGTTGGCAATATTGAGCGCGACCTCCTCCATGATATGCTCGACAGGGAAGGAATAGCGCTTCCGCATGGTGGGCGAGCAGAACTTACACCCACGTCCACACCCACGGGTGATCTCTACCGAACCGTATGTTGCCGCGTTGCGGATGGTGGGTATCTCGTCCTCACGGGGTTTCGAGGTGGTGACGAACGGCTCACAGGGCTGACCGGAAAGGAGATCGTCGAAGAGGTCAACCGCGTCGTGCTCACACTCACCGAGGATGAGGGAATCGATACCATATTCCTCTTGCTTTTTTGCATCACGGATCTGCCAGACACCCGCACCGCCGACCACGATACGCGGATCGTACCGCTGCAGCGAGGGGTGCTTCATGAGCCGGTCGAACTCTACGGCATTGAGCGATTCGCCGCCGAAACCGAGAAGTGAATTGTAGGTCGTACTCACATAGGCGAGCCCCATGGGATCCATGGTAGAGATGCCCACCACCTTCGTATTTGTACCGATAAATTCATCGAGGTTGTCGTAATGTGCTACCGCTATATTTTCCTCACCGTACGCTTCGGCGAGGAGCGACTCGATCTTGCGCAGACTATACGGAGCGAAACGCTCCCGACCGTCCGCTTCCGGCTCGGAATCGAGACAGCCGGCAGAAAAAAGCCGCGCGAACTCGTGCGGGAAGGTGCAGGTGAACGCAAGGAACGGGTCGAGGTTGAACTGTGACATCTCCGCCCGGGATGCTGTGAGCACGATGGGCACACCTTCGACGGCCCGATTCGCGTCAGAGCCGGACTTCCGGTTGAAAAGCGAGGAAAATAGCATACATACCCCTCATACATCATTCGGTCCACTCTCCGAACTGGACCTCAACTGAGCTGATGTGTGGATCGTCATTCAGTTATATGAAACTTTGCGTTCATAGGTCTGCAATAATAATGCATAAATACGTGAAAATAGATAGGGTTAGCAATGGTAGGGGACAGCCAAATGCGGCCTATGGTGCCGACCAACGCGACGGCTGCAGATGTCGAGCCCGAGGAGAGCAAGCTCATCTCGACGATCACACGCATCCTGGATATTCCCAAGACCGGGCGCAAGATACTGGAGACGCTCGCCACCACGCGGAAGAACCTGTCGGTCAAGGAACTGGTAGGCCATGTGAAGCGGTCGGAACGCAGCATCCGCACCCATCTTCGCATCTTGATCGAAAAAAAGATCCTAGACCGCGAGGTGAAGGTAACGGCCGCCAAGAAGCTCGCGTATCAATATTCCTTGCAACCGCCGGAGAAACTGCTGAGCATTGTCCGACGCGAGATCCAAGAACAGCTCGAGGAGATCGACGCGCTGCACCAACGCCTGAAGCGGCGGCGTAAGGTGAAGCAAACGAAAAAGAACGGTAACGCCGCGCGGTCGGGCAAAAGTTGAAAAGTTGAGCGCGCTGGCGTTATTGTTAGGTCGGGCGCTTAGACCGATCCGTGGTCTATTGCTTCTCGCATCTCGATCGCAGTGTGGCTGCTCGCCCGCGATGCGAACGGTCTCATGCAGCTCGCGCTTAAGAGCGAAACGCCGATGGCAATTGGATCGGCTGGATCAATCAATCGTATCGATCGCCGGTAATGGTTTCGAGCTTAAAGAGGATCCCCGAGCCCCGAAGCGCGTACTGGACCTGATCGCCGATCTGGAGAATATCTTCCACCACGGCGTCGTCGCCCCATTCGTATACATAATCGTAGGCGCCTTTGTAGGGGCGGAAGCCCATGGATAGCAATCGTTCGGTGACCTCGGAGGGTTTCATCCCGTCGCTGCTGAACCAAACCACTAGATATGTTCGCATAAATGGTACCTCACAGTTCTCGGTACTCAGATCAATTTCGTTACGAAAACCCGTCCATTTTCATTTGTATGGATTTCAAGAAACGAAGGCGCGTGAGCATAACCTAGATCCTTTTTGCGATGCCTGCCCCTGCTCTATTCGTCGCTATACGCTTCATCGTCGGCATCGCTCTCAGCACTGGCATGAGAATCTGCATCCTTCTTGATTTCCTTATTGCAACTGGGACAGCTCATCACCCAGTGTCCACACATACATGATCGATCCGTGGCACCGCAGTTCATACAGACCGCGTATCCGATATAGTGACAATGTGGACATTGCATTGCATGCCTCGATAGCCTTTTGATAGCATTCTTTATTCAATGGCGGATCGTGACCGGATCTTACACCCACGACCGTAAGAGGTTGAGCGTGGATAATAACCGAATACGCTCGTATAGCACACAACCTATGTATACTTTTTGGGGCGCTCGAGAGCTGCTGCCAAAATGCGGGATGCAATGGACCGGTCAGAACCGAACCGCGCCGCCGTTCCTTCGCGGAGGTCGTCGACGAGCGACGAACGACGAACGACGAACGAGGATCGCCCACCACCCATCGAAGGACCACAAGGTTGAATTGGTTGCAGTCACGTCCCCTCGGCGATGCGGGTCACGTTTGCCGCGTGCGCGTTCGAGAGCCTCTCGATCGAATACCTCTCAGCCGTGCTTCGCGCGCATGGACATGAAACCGCGCTTGCGTTCGATCCCGCGCTCTTCTCCGATTCGTACCTCGACCGCCCGCTCCTCGCACAGCTCTTTTCGTATCGCGACCGTATCCTCGACCGCATCGTCCGGCAGCGACCGGACCTCATCGCCTTCTCGGTCATGACCGATAACTACCGCTGGGGGGTAGAGCTCGCGGCGCGGGTGAAGACCGCCGTGGGCGTCGCGGTCCCGATCATCTTCGGCGGCATCCACCCCACCTCGGTCCCCGACCGTGTTCTCGCCAACGACGCCGTGGACATGGTCTGTGTCGGTGAGGGCGAAAAAGCACTTCTCGACCTCGTCGCCTCGCTGGAACGTGACCCGGGACGCGTCGTCCGCGATGGCGAGGATAAAGAGCACTGGGAAGCACTCGACACCTCTATTCAAAATATCTGGTTCAAACGCTACGACGGCGCTCATCGCCACTCCGCAGCCGGAAAGACCGAGGGCGATGGGGAAGGCGATGGAAGAGACGACGATAAGAGTAGAAATAAGAATGAGAGTAAGAGTAAGAGTAAGAACGCGGTCGCGTACCGTATCGTCAAGAATCGGGTCCGGCCGCAGATCCAGGACCTGGATACGCTCCCGTTCCCGCATAAACGACTATTCTACCACGAAGCGCCACATTTCATGCGCGAGTATTTCATCATCAGCGGCCGCGGTTGCGCGTTCAATTGCTCCTATTGCTGCAATAATATCCTGCGCCGTACCTACCGCGGAACGCCGGGAAAGTTCCTGCGGCGTCGGTCGGTGGATAATGTCCTCTCCGAACTCCACCGCGCGATCGAACGCTTCCCCCTGCGCCAGATCCATTTTGTCGACGACATCTTCATCATCGACGAGGGATGGGTGGGACGGTTCTGTGAGCGGTATCGAGATGAGATCGGGCTCCCGTTCAAATGTTTCACGCATCCGCATTATGTCACCGAAGAACTCATCGCGATGATCAGTGCGGCGGGCGCCAGCGAGGTACAGATGGGTGTCCAGACATGGGACGAATCGCTGCGACGAACAGTATTGAACCGCCCGGAGACCAACGCGGAGATCCTCCGTGCAGGCGAGATCATTAACAAATACGGGCTCCATCTCATCGTGGACCATATCGCAGGCCTCCCCGGCGCGTCCTCGGACCAACTCGTAAAGGATGCGATCATGTACAACCGGTTGCGACCGGAGCGGATCAATTTCTTCTGGCTCAAATATTTCCCGCTAACGCAGATCATCGAACACGCTCTTGCGGCGGGGCAGGTGGATGAGGAAACGCTCGCTGCCATCGAAGAGGGATACGGCCCGAGCTACCATGCGGGTGGGAGCGTTCTCGATCGCGCGACAGTGAAGGAGTACGAGCAGTTCCAGGCGCTCTTCACCGTGCTCCCGGACCATACGCCAGAGGAGGTCGAGCGCATGCTCGAGAGCGGTTCCTATCGGCACCTTCCCAGATCGTATCTCCGCACCGTGGCGCTCCCGCGGGTGAAGAACATGCTCCGTGCCATAGATCCGCGCATCAAAACCCATTTGATCCACTATCTGCGCTATATCCTGCGGCTAATGCGACCAACGCCATAGCGATAGAAGTGCCAAAATCCCCACTCCGTTGGCTCCCGTTCGGTGCGGACCAGCCGGTGTGTCGTTGCCGCCACCTTCATTCATTCATTCATTCATTCATTCATTCATTCATTCATTCATTCATTCATTC
>CAZSUE010000185.1:0-4827 GCA_964609045.1 uncultured archaeon
GCAAGGGCCACACCGATTCGCTCGAGGTGATGTTCTCCGTGGAGCCCTGGAACCGTCGCCCCTCGATCCTCAGCGTCTTTGCCGAGCCGGCAACGGTCGATAATAGCGGTGAGGAGACGGTGCTCTTCGGCGCGGAGGTCGTGGACCCGGAAGATAATCTCGCATCCGTCGTCATGGACCTCAGCCCCATCGGCGGTTCGAGCCAGCAACGGCTCTATGACGATGGCACGCACGGCGACGAGCTTGGGAGCGACGATACCTATTCGTTCGCGTTCACCATCAGTAAGAGCGTGGCGCCGAACGATTATATCATCGAGGTCGAATGCGAGGACGAAGGCGAACTCACCGATAGCAGCTCATGTACGATCAGCATCAAAGACGCGGACTACCCACCGGTCATATCCTCCACCCAGCTCAACCCCACCACGGTGGTCAACGACGGCGAGACCGAGATGGTCATCCATATCGCGGCAACGGACGAGGACGAGGATCTGAACCTCGTCTTCATCGATCTCACCCCCATCGGCGGTGACAGCACCGTGTACCTCTCGGACGACGGCGTCGCACCCGACGCAAACCGCGGTGACGGCGTCTTTACCACCGTTCTCACCGTACCGCCTACCGTGGAACCGGGCACGGTGAACCTTACCGCGACCGCCACCGATATGAAAGGGCGTGAAACGACAAAAACGATCGTCATCACCGTGGAAGACGCGACCCCGGATGACGATGACGATGACGATGATGGAACCGGTGATGGCGACACCAACGATACCGACGACGATGGCGACGATAACACCACCACCGGCGGTGACGATCGGCCGTTCCAGCCGCCGATCGGACCAGGCGAGGGCGGGACTACAGACAAAGGCGGGAAAAGCGAAGGAATGAGCAGCGGGCTCAAGATCATCATTGGGGCGGTGGTCGCCGGCGGAGTGCTTGCACTGGTGTTCGTCCTCTTTTATGTCCGACGCCAACCCAGCGCGGAGGAGATCGTCGGTCTCCAGCATGGGGATGGGTCCGAGGGGGCAGAGACCGCTCCCTTCGATCAGGACGAGGGATACGAATACGGTCATGGCGAGGAGAGCGGCTACGGTCCGCAAGATGGCGGATACGCGCAGGATCAGGATCAGGATCAGGATCAAGAGTATGGGTACGATTACGACGACTATGGCGGATACGAGCAATACGATACTCCCGGCACCGCGGACGAGTACCAAGGCGGCTACGGCACGCAACAGGGATATGGCTATGGCAGCGGACCCGCCGGCGGGGGGCAATATGCACAGCAGGGCGATGCGTATGGGTCCGACGGTTATCAGGCCCAGCCACGATCGCAATATGGCCAGTCCACCGACCAATACGCCTATGATCAATACCAACAGTTCTCAGCGGCATCACCGCAAGCGGTGGGAGGCGGCTATCAGCGCCAACCCGGTGCGGCGCAACCGCAACCACAACCACAACCACAACCACAACCGCAACCGCAGCCGTACCGACCTGAGTCACAACAGGGGTACTCCGCTGAGCAATATTATCCACAGGGCGATTGGTAGACGGTCGCGTGGCACTACGGTCCGAAGCGCGCGCATGCCGATCCCATATCCCATGCCCCATGTCCCATGTCCCATTATTCGACAGCATACGCCATGAACCAGCGGCCATAATGTCGCGCCCTCGCACGGACTCGGGTCGATAGTCCTTCTCCCGCCACACCGCCGTGCGACCAGGGATGCCGAACATGTCAACGACGGCAGCCAGTTGGGCCATTTTGCTGGCAACATGGCAACATATAAATAGGGCGATGTATAAAACTATATACCTGGTCATATATACCCCTGCACCCCCCATTCCTGGCGCTTGGACGAGGTGAATTATGGTTAGAATACGGTTTGGACCGGCAGGTATCCCGCTCTCATGTAAGGGACGTACGCTCAAGGACGGTATCGAGGATGTCCACACATTGGAGCTGAACGCAATAGAGGTCCAACTCGTACGGGCAGTGGGCCAGGACCGCGAGAATCTCGAGGAGATCGGGAAACTCGCCGAAGAGCTCGACGTCTCCATGTCGGTACATACACCGTATTACATGGATCTTCTGGGGGATGAGAATTGTCTTACCCGTAGCGTCGAGAATATCCAATGGAGCGCGGTGCTCGCCGATCGCATGGGCGCAAATATCGTCGCCACCCATATCGGGCTCTACGGCGAGCAGGGCAAACGCGACGCGCTGGAGAGGGCGACAGAGCAGATCCGTTCCCTCCGCGACTGGATGCGGAAAAAAGGTCTCACCTGCCATCTCGGGCTCGAAACCAGCGGTCGTAAACAGGTGTTCGGGTCGCTCGAGGAGATACTCTACATCGTTCGTCGGGTCGAGGATATCGAGCCGGTGCTGAATTTCGCGCACATCCATTCGCTCAACTACGGCTCGTTGAAACATAAAGAGGATTTCCAAGCTGTGTTCGATAAGGTGGCGGCGGTCACGGGCGAGATGACCTTCTACACTCATTTTTCCGGTGTCATCCACGAGGAGGGCGACAAGAAACGGTCGGCACCGATCAAGAAGGGCGATATGAGCTTCGAGCCGCTGGCCGATTGTATCCTCGACAATAACGATATGGACGTGACGATCATCTCCAGCTCGCCGCTCATGGAGCACGACGCGATGTATATGAAGGTGATATTGGATCGCGTCCAGCTCAAGCGCTCCGCAAAGGCGGCGCGCGAGGCGCGTGCGAAACGGCGCAAGAAACAGAAGAAGAAGTGAACCGCTGGTATCGATCGAGCGTCGGCCGCTTCGTTTGGTTTGGCTGGCGTTGACTTGGTCTTGCGGGGATTGGCTTGGCTTGGTTTGACTTGGTCTTGCGGGGATTGGCTTGGCTTGGTTTGACTTGGCTTGTCCGTTCCCGGATCGAGCGTTTCCGTCGATCGACCTTCTAGTCATTATCATATCCTAGTGATCCTCTGCCGAAATCGGGATTTGTCTGCGTTCTTGCTCACGCATTGCTTACATCGGTCGGTCGCGGAGTATGAGAACAACGAAGGGGTTGTTTACTACTGGCTCAATGGGCCTATTGCGATCGACGACGGATCGTTCGCTATGATGAACGGTTTCGTCGATGAGACCGTTCATCGTAACAGATGTTCGAACGGTGACGATCGTATACCGCGACCCGGTCACTATTCCGTATCTTCCAGCGACTCCAGTACGCTCGTGGTGGTGATCGATGGGGGCAGATCGATACGGGGCGCGCAGCTGTTGCATAACGGCCCGGCCCTAGAGGCATACCGAGGCCTATTCGCGAGGGTATGTAGCTGTTGCATACACGTTATCGAGCGCTTGTTTTTTTCGCTCCAGCGCGTGCATATGCAGCTGTTGCATAACGGAGCTGGCGCGTGCCGGAACAACTTGGCGGTACCTTCCCATCGAACCAGCTCTCCTGCGTCGTGAAACGACCACAGCGTCTCAGAATACTTTCACGCGAAAAGCGTTATTATATTTTTCCATGAGTGCCCCATTTGAGTGGCTCTGGCTCACCCCCAATGTACGCCCAACGCTCGCCCGTCGTCCCGAATACTTTCACTGACCCCTTACCATTAGCTATATTACTTCGCGTGCCGATCCCTCATTATGACCATGTTCGCACCCCGGATCGCGACGGTCGAGGATTTCAAGACAGCGTTCCCCGACGAAAGCGCCTGTCAACGGCATATGTACCGGCTCAAGTGGCCGAACGGGTATATCTGCCCGAAATGCGGCAGTAGGAAGGGCTCCTGGAACCCGGATCGAAAGCAGATCCAGTGCTCAATATGCCGGCATCCGACCTCGCTCATCGTGGGCACGGTGCTCGAGAATACGAAACTCCCCTTGCTTACCTGGTTCATCGCGATCTTCTATATTTGTACCAGTCTCGACGGTATCTCGTCGAAGGAGCTGGAGCGGCGACTCGATGTCTCCTATCGTACCGCGTGGCACCTCTCGCACCGGATCCGTGAGGCGATGAAGGACCCGCTCGGGCTGGTGCCGCTGGCAACCGACGCGCAAGAGCATACGCTATCGTTACAGGGTGTGGTGAATCCCCGTCCCTTCCGCGATCCAGCGAACAAGAATGCGCCGCTGGTCACCATCGGCGGCGAGGTCGAAGTGAACGGGTTCGCTTTCACAGAACCAGCGCGCGTGGTAATGGCGGTCTCCGATGCGAAGGACGCAGAAGATGAGGGCGGAAATGGCACTGGTGATGAGAGCGGTGGCGAAAAGGAAGGGGAAGTGTCAGAGGTCGACGAATCGGTGGCTGAGAGCGCCCCCGGAACACTGGTGCGGTTCGGTGGGCGGCTCTGTGATTGGTTCAGCGGCGTCTTCCGGTGCGCGGTCGGGCGGCATCTGCAGCGGTATCTCGACGAGTACGCGTATCGGTTCAATCGATGGGTGCGACGGGCAGAGCTGTTCTGGCTGGTACTCCGGCAGCTCGTCAGCCGGCCACCGTTGACCTACGACCGACTGGTCCATGGGGATGAGCCATTATCGAAAGGGCCACGAGTTCGCGCCGCCGCGCGGTGTTTGGCTTCGGGCGTTAGATGAGGCAAGTATGTGATGGGATGCCGGCATGGGCGGATAGCTCATTTTCCGTTTTCCACGTTTATTATCCGTGGTCTCATCGTACATGCTCTTACAGACATTTTGTCGCAATCTCGCTGTCTGATACCGTAGAGGCTGAAGCCGGCCAACCGCCGTGTCCCCATGAGCGAATCGTGAGTGAAGTACGATAGGTCGCGCCAGCGCCGTATGTACATCTTGCATACTCAACCTTATGCGACTCCGACATAGCC
>CAZSUE010000185.1:4927-6149 GCA_964609045.1 uncultured archaeon
CTCCGACATAGCCCTGCCAGCGCCGTATGTAGATCTTGCATACTCGACCTTATGCAACTCCGACATAGCCCTGCCAGCGCCGTATGTACATCTTGCATACTCAACCTTATGCGACTCCGACATAGCCCTGCCAGCGCCGTATGTAGATCTTGCATACTCGACCTTATGCGGCTTCGACATAGCCCTGCCAGCGCCGTATGTAGATCTTGCATACTCGTCCTTATGCGACTCCGACATAGGTCGCGCCAGCGCCGTATGTAGATCTTGCATACGCGTCCTTATGCGACTTCGACATAGGTCGCGCCAGCGCCGTATGTAGATATTGCATACTCGACCTTATGCAACTCCGACATAGGTCGCGCCAGCGCCGACCCCGTTCCAACTGCGCCCTCACCCCGCGGTCCGCTCGTGGGGACGGTGCGTAAGGTCGATTATTTCAAACCCGCCTCCAGCGACAACGACCTCTTTTCATGCCTCACCGCCAAGCAACAAGAAGTGGTGCGGTTGGCCAAGCATGCGGGATACTACGACTACCCGCGCAAGACGTGCACGAAGGAGCTGGCGAAGCAACTCGGAATCAGCCCGGCGACGACCATCGAGCACCTGCGCAAGGCGGAGAACCGGCTCATCGAGCAGGTGGTGGCGGGGCGGTAGGTCCCGCCCTGAACGCGCGCTCAATCCTCGGTAAGGTCCACCGCGTCGCGCTCGAATCGTGGAAAATTGAGATCGACGAAGACGAACCGCTCCGACCGGCATGCCGGGCATTTCCCGTCGAGGAGCTTCAATATCCCGCCGCAATCCGGACAGGTCGTTATGCAGCGCCCGTCCTCGAACCGCCCGACCAATAGGTCGCCACACTGGAGACAGAGCACCGGCCGCTCGCCCATCCCCGTTTCGGGCGCATACCCGTGGAACCCCAGCGGCCCGAACTCGCTCTCGCAATCCTTACACCGATACCGCACGACCTCCGTCATCGTTGCACCGCGCTCCTATCGGCGAGGAGCTATAAATTAGTGCGCCCCCTATCGGCCTCGTACATGATCCACCTTTGGTTATGCAACAACCGGATACCCGCGCTCGCTTCTATGCACACACCGCGCTGGCCGCCCCTATGGGCTTCTAGCCAAACCTCGGTTCCAGTGTCCGACTGGGCGTCCGCGTCCCCCTCCGACACACCATCCGTCTCAGTATCACCCTCCGTATCCACATCTGCATCTGCATC
>CAZSUE010000185.1:6249-8148 GCA_964609045.1 uncultured archaeon
CCGACACACCATCCGTCTCAGTATCACCCTCCGTATCCACATCTGCATCTGCATCCGCATCATCGGCCGCTTCTGCCTCCGAACCCGCGCGCGTGGAACGATCAGTATCCGACCGCACCGCCCAATCGACCATATTCACCGCGAGCTGCGCGTTATCGTACTCGCTCCATCCGTCGTGGAGGTCGTTGCCAGCTTCGCCGCTTCCGTCGTCGAACGAAGAGCTGTCGCCGTAACCGACGACATGGCCGGAACCGTACCATGACGCCACGAGCACCGGGTGGTTGTCAATAAAAATAAGCCCTTCCGCATTGCCCCATGCAGAAACTGTTGTGCCCGCCCAGATACCAATGGACGAGACCCCGTCGGTCAGTTCCGGCACACTGTATAGATCGATATCGTTGATCGGCGCGCCGTTCGCGGTGGTCTCGTCGAAGCTGAGGTCGTAGCGGTCGGTCCCGAACGAATCGTCGAACACACGTACCGCGTCCCACCCGTTATTATTCCGGTCCGCGCCCTTGTGGTTGCCCACAAGAACGATTCCACCGCCATTGTAGACATAATCGCCGATCGCGTCGGTCTCGGATGAATAGAACTGGGTCTGCGGCTCGGGGACGATATAGCAATCGACCCCCTCGAGCGCCGCCGCACTCACCGGCCCGTTGGAGAGTTCCGTCACACGATAGCCGCGGTCGAGGAGCGCCCATGCCCAATTGGAGTACGCTCCGTCGATGACCCAGTCCGCGTTGCCGGCGGTCTCCTCCTTCGTATTATCGAAGAGGACGCGCCGACCGCGGCCAACCGAGCCGTCGGGGTACCGTAGCTCGAAATGCGCCCCCTCCTCGTCGCCGATGAACAGCTCCCAAGTGCTGTCGTACTGCTGCAAGACCCCGAACGCGCGCACGGCGGCACCGTCGTATATCGCGCCCGCATACCGCCATTTCCCGCTTGGGCCGATATAGAGCTTCAATTGTGCGCCGCCGGTGCTGTCGCGGAGCGCGAACTCCTTCGTGAAGTATGACCCGTTATCGTGGTTCTCGGTCCACTGGATCGCGGCGATGTACGCATCGAGCTGGATCGCCACATCCTCGTACGAGTCCGGCGTTGCGAGCAACTCAGCCACACTCTCCACCTCGGTGAAGTTCTCGTCGAAGGTCGGTTTGTTCAGCTCCATGACCGCCACCGTATCCAGCGGCGTATGGCCGATATAGAGCTCCCACGCACCCTCATACGAATGAAGGAGTCCGCGCGCGTACACGAGGCTGCCGTTATAGAGCGCCCCGTCTGCCGGTCGCTTCCGTTCGTCGGCGATATAGACCGTGAGCGACGCAGCGCCACTCCCGTCATCATCCCGGATGCGAAATCGCTTGGCGTACGATGACTGAGTATCGAGATCGAGCGCCCAATCGATATCACCGGCCAGCCCCGAGATATTGACGAGTTCGTTCTCGTACGCCTCCGCCGCATCGAGGAGAGTTGCCACCGACGCGAACGCGAAAAAATCGTCGACCGAAGGCGCGTTCAGCGCCAGGACCGCAACTGCGTCGTGCGGCTCCGATCTGACCACGATCTCCCACTCGCCGCCGTAGTACTGGACCACACCGCGAACGCGGACGCGGCTGCCATTATAGATCGACCCTTCGTAGCGCCATTTCGCATTGTCCGCAATGTAGATCATGAACGGGCCGCCGCCTTCGTCGTCACAGAGATAGAAGCGGCTGGTGAAGTATGAACCGTTGTCGAAATGCTCGCTCCAGCGGATCCTACAGACATCACCCATAAGGCTGACCGGCGTCTCGTCCGCTTCCAGTTCCGACGCGTTGGTGAGGAGCGCATCGATGGAACCGTAAAGGAGATAGCCGTGCTCGTCCACCGCCGGCGTGTCCGGTACGAGGACGGCGA
>CAZSUE010000186.1:0-8081 GCA_964609045.1 uncultured archaeon
GCCGCGCCGACGAGGATGACGCGCTTGTTCCGTGCGGCTGATCGGGCGTTGTACCGCCCCGCAGCATCAGCACGGTCCTTCGACTCGGGCTCGGGTGGGGCCGCGGACTCCTCATCGCGACGAAACGTCGCAGTAAAGGCGCGGGGGCGAACCTCCTGCACGGTGTCATCGTTCGCGGTCACGCTCTACCTCCGTGGCGGTCGAGAGCGCCTACGCGTGCATGGGCACGGATAACTGACACTCTTCGATCGCTAGATGCCGGTTGGCATTATAATACTTATACTTCGCTCTTTTGTCGGCTCATATCATCGCCAGCCCGGTCAATATGAGGGTGATGATCGGTGCGGGAAGGATAACCCGCGGCCGCTCCCGCTCCATTCTCAGCGTGAGCCGGTCCACCGAGAGCCCCGCGCTGGTGGGGATATCGGCCGACGGCGCCAGCCGTATATCGGCGAACGCCACCGACGGTTCGTAGCGCTCGCCCATGACCGAGACCGCGGTATGCAGCGCGAGCTGGAACCGGTCCCCGTCGGCGTTGCGTATGGTAAAGATCGGGAGTGCGTTAAATAACATGGTTACCTCGACATCCAACCCTGCGACAGTAACGCCACGGAGCGCGAGACGCTGCACATAGAACGCCTCGGTCATCTGCAGCTCTGAGGTGGTCAGTGCGAACGCGCCCACCGCGCCTTGCGCGCCGATGGAGTAGGTATCTGCGTCCGCTTCGGACCAGAGCGCGCGCGGCATATCCTCGAAATAGGCGTCGATGTTCCCGCGCTGGCCCATACATCGCCCCTCCATCTGCACCCAGAGATCCAAGCCGGTCCCACTGGCTCGGTAATTTACTGTGGGGAGCCCCTGCAACGGTAGCGGCGTATCCATATCGAACCGCGGGCTGGTCAGGAGCGCGAAGCTCATCTCTTGCGGAAGATCGTGGAAGATGGACGAGAGATGGTACCACTCGCCATCCACACGCTTGCGGAGCCGGGCCAGCACGGCGGGGATCGAGGTATCGGCATCGATATCGAAAACGATGGAATTGCCCAGCGAGATGTCCATCACCGCGCGCTTCGGGATGACGGGGAGATAGATCTCACGGATGAACGGTATCGCACCGTTGCGGCGTAGTCTGATCACCGTCGCGCCAAGCGGCGCCGACGCCTCCAGTGAGATACGCCCTTCCATCAGCCCCCGCCCGCGGGTCACCACGGTGGTCAGTTTCGTCTGAAGCTCGAAATCGACCCCCGATGGGATATCCGAGATATAGAGCGAAATATCACGGCTCTGGACACCGTTGGTGGTGATCGAGAGCCAGTTATATTTCGGTGCATAGTGCGTGAAGCTGATCTCCCAGTCGATAGTCTCCTCGTCGAGATGCGACTCGAGCACGCCGCGCGTGGGCAGCCCCTGGAAGTAGATCTTGGCGGCGAGATGTTTGGTAGTAGGGTCGCGTGCCGCGGCGTGTTGATCGATGGTGATACCGTGGGTCCAAGGTATCGAGCTGAGGAGCGCGCGCGGGCCGCTGCGGAGAGTGGCGATCACATCGAGTGTCGTGCCAATGGATGAGAACTCATATGCGAACGAGAACTCCGATCCGACCCCACCGATAGTGGAGACGATGGACTCCGTGACGCCGAGTACCACATCGAGGATATTGGTGGTGATATCGCCCAGCGAGAGGATGATCCGCGTCAGATCGACGAGGCCGGTGATATTGATGAGGTCGGGGAACCGTATCACGGTGGCATTGACGAGACCGGGGAGCCGGAGCTGGAAATCGCTGGGGAGCGGGTCGAAGATCAGCTCGGCCTCCACCTCCTCCTCGTCGGTGAGGTTATTATGGAGTGAGATAGTGAACGGTGCGCTGCTCCCCGAATTGAGTCGTAACATTCCGTTGGCGCCGGGTCGGTAATCGAGCGCCTCGACCATGGCGAGCCGCCCGCTGACCAGCTCGATGCTCCGATTGGCTCCAGGAGCGGTGGCTTTGGTCGTGGCGGTGGCCCTGGTCGTGGCCGTGGCCGTAGCGTTGGGCGGACCTTTCTTGGTCCCGTTCCCGTCGGCATCGGCGTCGGCATCGGCGTGATCGTGCTGGATAAAGGGTGCCATGGCATCGTTCGGCGCGCCGAAATAGACGAGGGCGTAGTTCCCCTGCATCGCCACCGCGGGTCCGTTGGTGATGAGGAACTCGAACTGCTCGATAGAGCCGGAGGTATTGATCGAGATCGTATCCCGCGGCGAATCGAACCGGAAATAATCCGGTACGCCGCGAATATCGAGCTGCATGAGCTGTGTGCCGAAGAGTGACTGGAACATGATCGATGGTATCCGCTCGCCCGAACGCGCGAAGTACTCGATCCTATTGGGCTGCACTTCGAGCCGGAACCGCTCCGGGAGTGCTTCAAAGCGCACCGAGAACGAGTCCTCGCCGTCGCGGAACACGGCGCGCAGCGGACGCTGGTCGGTGAAATGTGCGTCGAGCACCGTCCCGTTCTTGAAGCTGAGATGCAGCTCGGCCACCGCATGGAGGCGGCCGCTGAGCGAGACGCTCACCAACTCGTCTGCGGGCGTATCCGGGAACCGCGCATGGAGCGGGGCGGTCCGGTTGAGGAAAATGAAATACGAATCCGCCGCGGCGGGGTCGCGGAGCAGTCCGTAGGTCCCACTGGTGCGGAAATAATCGAGCTGCCCGATCGTTGCGCCCGGCGGGAGGTCCTCGATATCGGCCCATCCGTCGCGACCGGGGAGCGTCATGAGGTTCTCCGGGAGCGCGCGAAGATTCCGCGCGATGCGGCCATAGCGCCCGGCGATCTGGAATATGATCTGATCGAGGAGGCGTCCCATGAGCGTGGTGGCGGTCCCGTCCGGTTCGAGAAAGATCTCGCCGCGGTTGATGTCGGAGGTGACGGATACGCCGACGCGTGTGGGCAAGTCGTGGATCGTCAACCCGAGATGCCGCATGCGCACCGCATCTTGCGCCAGCTCTTCGACTAATCCGGTCTGGTTCGTGAGGAACTCCCATTCGAGATACTGCAGCCGGCCGATGGGTCGCGCCGCTGAGAAATTGAATGTGGTCACATTCTGGCCATCGACGACGCCAGTATAATCTAGAAAGATATCGACCCACTCGGGGAGATCGGCGAGGGTGATCTCGGCGTAGGTTGTCTCCGGCTGTTCCACATAGAACTGGACCTCGAGCCGTGCCGGCGGGCCGATGCCGGTGGTGTTGGGTGGCGGTCGCGAGCTGTTGTACTCCACCGCGTTGCCGGTACGCCAGCGTAAGGTATCCACCGGTCGCACGATCGACGGCGAGTCCAGCGAGAGGAGCGCCTTCTGCGGGATGACTGCACGGTCGCGCCCGGGCGAGAGCGCGAGCTCGAGGAGGTTGCGGTCCCGATAATGTGACACCGTCTTGGAGACATGCTCGATCTGGGCCTGATTGACCGATACGGTCAGATGCACCAGCGGGTCGTCGCTTTTATAACTCAGTTCGAACGGCCCTTTGACATCGTAGATCTCGGTACTGTTCCCGAACTCGAAATCCCCCTCGAGCATCCTGCGGAGGATGTTCCTGGCCACATTATGGAGAACGATCCCGTCCACGGTGACGCTGCCGGTGAACGCGCTGGTGTTCAGCGGGATATTGAGCCCCACCGACCAGATATGGTTCTTACCCTCGTAGCTGATCGGCTTGAAGACATAGATCTGGAGCGGTTCGGAGAGCGTGGTCTGTTCGAGCGGGAGGAGCAATTCGGCGTCGAGGGTGAGCCCGCCGTGCAGCTCGATATCGAAGCTCGGGGTCAGCGGATTCTCGAGCAGCATCCGCGCCACATCGGCCAGCGTCGTCTCGAGCTCGAGGTCCGGCGTGACCCGTATCCGGACATCGTCGCCGTTCGCATCGCCCGTGGTACTGTCGTTATCGATATCGATGTGACGCCAGGGGTCCTTGATCAGCCGCGGGATACCGTCCTCGATGTGGAACTTGAGGATCGATCGGAACGACCCCTTCGTCCAGCGCTCCGTATGAGAATAATTGGTATAGAGCCAGTATCGGAGGAGGTTCGGCCGCGGCGGGAACTCGCTCGTATCGAGGAGGAAGTCGAGGATATCCTCGTACTCGGCCACACGCGCATTCTCTGCCAGCCTAAAGACATCCACCACGCGGTCGTAGGGGTTGAAGACCGGTGTGGTCACTTCGGTGGTGTTACGGGCGAGAGGCTCTACCGTGGCCTCGGTGAGCGTCGCGTTATCGAGCCGCCCCTGCGTTTCGTTGACGATACCCGGCATCTCACTGCGCGACGCTTTCTCGTCGAGGATCGCGTCGAACGCTGCATTGACGCCCCAATCCGTGCGCCTGATGCTCGGTGCGGGCGTCTCACCGGCGAGCACGGGCGGAAGAAGCTCGAAAAAGAAGAGGAGTGTGAGCACGAGCACGACCCAGCGTCGCCAACTGCCGAAGCGCACCGCATTCCCATGCTGTCCGAACACTCGATCACCTCACAAGCGGTTGCACCGCCCACCAACGACCAGCCCACACCGCCCGACCATCCTTTCTAGCCGCACGAACGATGCATGTAAGTATTATGTAACTAAGTAAGTTTGTATCTAATTATGTCTGTAATTATGTATCTATGTAGGCATAGACTGTGGCTGACCGAGAACGAGGCTGGGGGCAGACCCTGCTAAATATTTTGCCCATAAAGGCTAAGTATTAGGATAACTGGCACCGCAACGAAACGAGTGGCCGGTCAACCTCATAGACTGCTTGCACCATCGGCCCTGTGCCCGCTTGCATCTTCGTTCAACACTCCAGCGTGATTTAACCCTTTCTGCTCCAGCTCTGCTCCAGCTCAGACCATCACCATGACGTCCGACGGTGTGGTGAGCGTCTGCGCGTGCATCGCACTGCTGCTGGCGTCATACCACGGTGGTGTGGGCGCAGCTCGGGAAAAGCGACCATTGGCCACATGCGGGATTGTCGTCCTTATTGGCAGTGTACGGCGCGGATCCCAGCGGGGAGAACGGCCGGTGGCCAATTGACCGTTGCCACTTACCGATTGAGATCTGGCTGAATTACCCATACATCAGCTTCGGCGCCTCGGTATCGCTCGCACCGCTGGGGAGCACCGGCTTTGCTTGCGCGAGCGCGGAATTGATCTGGCCCTCGATCTTTTCCGCCTCTTCGAAGAGCGGTTCGGGATCGAGCTTGATATTTGGGAGGAGCTTATCGACGACCTCGATGAGCGTGGCGGCGGCCTTTGCAGCCGGATAGCGCACATCCGCTTCGGTGAGGAGGCAGAGTACATCCTTCTGTTGCCGTTCCGCTTCGTAGAGGAGGACGCCGGAGAGACCGGTGATCACGCCGTTGGTCATACCGCCGATACCGAACTTGTCGATATAGTTGCGCGTCGCCTCGGAGGTGCCGAGCCCCATGACCTTGCGCTCGTCCTCGTCGATCTCTTCCTTCGTCGGGATCGCCTCCATCGAGAGGATCAGCCGCACATCCTTATCCTCGAGCCAATCGAATATCGTCCGCACGAGCGGCCGGATCAATTCGTTGGGGTACTTGAACTCGGATACGAGCACGATCACCTGGTCACAGACCGATGAATCCTCGCAGCTCGGGTCGCCTGCATAGAGCCGCATGGGCGGCAACGGATGCCCGTCGTAGATGACCGTGGTGGGATGGAAGTTATCGGAATGGATCGCGCCGATATAATCGAGTTCCAGTTGATTGACGAGGAAGTTCGCCGCAATGGAGCTGAGAAGGCCCACGCTGGGTAAGCCTTCGACGAACATCGCATTCTTGAACTGGATCGGTTGATGTTGGTAGACTTTGAGGTCGTCGCCGGGTGCCATAGTGTATCACCGTGATTTTAGATGCACTTGTATTCTTATGAATGTCTTATGAATGGCCATCGATGAAAAAGGTTTGTCCGGGCATCGCCGCTAATGAGTGGTTTGGATGTCTATACGAGATGACGAGCATGGGTTCGTGCCGGTGCAATCGTGGAAAGCTGGTCCAGTGGTCCGATCAGAGGATAGAGTCGCGCACAACGACACCCTGTTGCTCGATCTGTGTCGCACCGGAATCATCGGTCACGCGGAGCGCAATGACATAGGTGCCGTCTGTGGTGTAGAGATGCTCCGTGGTCTGTCCGGTATCGTCGCGTTGGAACCCCGCTCCGTCTTGATAATTAAAATCCCATTCCCAGCTGACGATCTCACCGTCGGTGTCGAACGATGCGGAGCCGTTCACCTTCGCGGTCGCTTCCACGCCGATCCCGCTTTTCTCGTCCTCGATCTGGCCCTGTGAATCCTGGTTCGTGATCTCAAAGAGCGGTTTGGGCCACTGGTTCAGTTCGAGATCGAACTGTTCCTCGAGCGTCTTATAGTCCGAACTCGATATCGCCAGCGGGTTGGTGTAGCTCACCGTGACCCGATAGGTCCCCGGGCCGATATAGTCCACCTCGGAGGTCGCGCTTCGGTCGGTATAGACCGGGAGCACGCGCTGGTCCACAACAGTGGTCTCGCTATCGATATTGACTACGGTCATCTGCATCGTGCCCGGTTCATCGAAGCCGATCGCGGTGGATCCCGCTTCGTCAACCATATAGAATGTGACGTTGAACGATTGTGCGCTCGACATCTGGAACTCCGGCGTCTCCTCGTCGATCGACGGTGAGATGACGATGGTCAACTTCTCGACCACACGGTTGAGATCTTGCACCGCGCCCGAGCCGGAGAGTTCGGCATAGGTCACGATGAACTGGTAATCGCCGTTGGCGACGACGAACTCGTCGAACGCGATATCCAGTTCCGCGCCGTTCCCTACGATAGCGATGGAACGTTCGTGCACCGTCTCGCCATCGTGTTTCACTGTCAACGTTGCATGGTCGTCGATCTCGCCGAGCCCCGATGTGGTCATATCGACGATCACCGTGACGCCGTTCGTTTGCTTCGAAACATAGACATTGAGGCCAGTGGGTTCCGGCGTCCCGACGATAAGCACTGCGAGCAAAACCGCTGCCGCGGCGATGACGACCACGATGAGGATGGTACGTTTCCGCGCCGACGGTGCACGGCGTCGCGCAGAGTTCCGCGCCCGACTGGTAGGGGTGGGGGTGCGCACATGCGCACGAAAATCGTCATCGTCGGCGCCTCCGTCGAACTCGTCGAACTCGTCATCTTCGGCGTAATAATGATCATCGGCGATGGAAGCCGAGCCCCCTTCCGGTTCCGGTTCGACCTCGAGCGCTTCGACCTCGTATATATTTTCCTCGGCATCGTTCTCAGCGTTCATAGTCACGAGCCATCCTCTGTACTATGCTCGACGATCGCCAACGATGCGATGGTGAGATGGGGTTGGTCATGAGCGATGGTGAACGAATATCCCCCGTCGGTCGAAAAGAGCGCCGACGCTCCACGAACAGGTACACGATCTCGATCTCGATGACCATCACGCGTTCTTTTCTTCACCCTCCGCCGATAGGCGTCGTTGGCGATATACGAATGGCTAACCCATCGCTAACTAATATAGATTTCGCGTCGCCACCGAGTCGAGTCATGCTCTGTGAGTGCCTAACCCTTCTGGGCGAGGAGTTGGTGGGTCGTATCGTATCCAAGTCGGAACGCCTTCCGGTTCATCTCACGCGCATGTTCGGGGACATTGGCGTCGACCACCGCTCCGAGATGTTTCGCGCTGATGGGGAGGGCATCTACCGCCGCCAGCGCACCGAGCATCACGATATTGAGCGTGATCCTGTCGCCGGCGGATTTTGCGAGCCGTTCCGCTTCCAGTGCAAAGAACCGCTCGCCAGCACATTCCTCGATGGCAGAGAGGAGCGTATCGAGTGGCGGGTATTCTTCGCGACCTACGGAGACGGTGAACGGCACGATGGGCTGAGAATTGGTGATGATGGTGGTTTCCGAAGAAGTATATTCGAGGACGCGGTAGGTCTCCACCGGCTCGAACCCGAGGACCACATCGGCGTTGTGTGTTGCCACCAAGCAGCTATGGACATCACCGGCGCGAAGGGTCGTGGTCACCATTCCCCCGCGCTGCGCCATGCCATGGATCTCGC
>CAZSUE010000187.1:0-8039 GCA_964609045.1 uncultured archaeon
GCGGTGAACCCCATATCGTCCGAGTTAACGAGTACTTCATCGACATAGTGCCCGATCTCGCTGTCGCCGTCCTCCGCAAGCGCGAGCACCGGCGAGTTGCGGGCGCTGACCTCGCGGATATTGCTCAATATCTTCTCGTAGGTATGGTCGGAGAACGCAAGCGCCACGACGGGCGTTTCCTCGGTCAATAATGCGAGCGGGCCGTGTTTCAGTTCGCCGGCGGGGTAGCCTTCCGCATGGATGTAGGAGATCTCCTTGAGTTTCAGCGCGCCCTCCAGCGCGGTTGGGTAATTGATGTAGCGCCCGATAAAGAACGCGCTACGCACACCGTCAAAGAGCGGCGCCGCCGATTCGAAACGCTCCTTGAGGTTGAGTACCCGCTGCGCGTAGCGTGGCAGCCGTCGTAATTCTGCGATCAACTCCTCGATCTGCGGTTCGTTGATCTGCCCGCGCTGGAGCCCCAGCCCGATCGCAAAGAGATAGAGCGCCACGAGCTGCGTCGTAAAGGTCTTGGTCGCCGCAACGCCGATCTCCAGCCCGGCGCGGGTATAGACGACCGTATCCACTTCGCGCGTGATGGATGATCCGACGATATTCGTGATCGCGACGGTGGAGCAGCCGCGCCGTCGCGCTTCACGCGCAGCTGCGAGTGTGTCGGCGGTCTCGCCCGACTGCGTGATGAGCATGATCAACGGTCGTTCGGTCGTCGTCGAGGTATAGCGATACTCCGATGCGAGCTCGACCCCACATGGGATCTTGAGCAGCGTCTCGAGGATATAGCGCCCGATGAGCGCGGCGTGATACGAAGTGCCGCATGCGATCAGCTTGATGCGATCGAACGAGGTCGAGGGGACGAGCGCGAGTAGTTCCGACCGCCCCAACCGCCCGAGGAGGCTTTTATGGATCGCCTGCGGTTGCTCGAAGATCTCTTTGAGCATGAAATGCGCGTACCCGCTCTTTTCCGCATCTTCGAGCTTGAACGAGACGCGCTTCACCGCGCGATCGACGGGCTCGCCGTCCAGTCCGGCCAGCGTCACCTCGTCGGGGGTGAGCGTGGCGATGTCGCCGTCGTGAAGGTAGATGACCTTGTCGGTATATTCGAGAAGTGCGGGCACATCGGAGGCGAGATAGTTCCTTTTCGCTCCGAGCCCGACGATGAGCGGGCTCTGCTGCCGCGCGGCGACGATGGTGGAAGGCGCGTCGGCATGGACCACTGCGATGGCGAACGCGCCTTCGACCTGCGCGAGCGCCTTCCTCACCGCCACGGTGAGGTCGCCCGCGTACTCCTCCTCGATGAGGTGCGCCAGGACCTCGGTATCGGTCTCGGACCGGAACTGGTGACCCTTCGCTTTCAACCGCTCGCGGAGCGGATAATAGTTCTCGATGATGCCGTTGTGGACGATCGCGAGGTCGCCCTCGCACCCCGGATGCGGATGCGCGTTGATCTTGGTGGGTGTCCCGTGGGTGGCCCAGCGTGTGTGCGCGATCACCGCCGAACCGTTCAGTGCGGGGTCGTTAAGCGACGGAAGCGCCGCCTCCAGCTTCGCGATGCGCCCCGCCTCTTTCGCGATCAAGAGGCCATCCGGGCCGACCACCGCGATGCCCGCAGAATCGTAGCCGCGATATTCCAACCGCTTCAACGATCGAAGCGCAATGCGCACGAGGTCGCTTGCACCCACGCATCCAACAATTCCGCACATCGTCCTCCACCTGCTCTCGATATCCCGCTCGGTCAGCTTCTACTCGATCCACCTTTTCGCGTTCATTCCGTCTCTATCAATGTAGGTATCAGTCATGGGTAGGAGTCAACTAGAGCACGAGGGCGCCGTTGAAGATATTGCGGTCGATGCGCCTAAGCGACGCGATCTTACATTTTGCGCCGACGATCACCCCGGGCTCGATGACGACATTGTTCCCGATCCTGCTGTCCTCGCCGATCACGGCGCCGACCTTTGCCAATCGCTCCAGAGCGGTTGCGGTGATCACCTCGGCCGGGCCGCTCTCTGCGACGAAGTTCGCCCCGAGCGAGGCGCCCTCGCCGATGACGCAGTTCGTAAGCGAGGAGTGGCTCATGATGCTGACATCGTCGCGCACCACGCACCGCTTGATCTTGGCCATGGGTCCGATGGTGACATTGTCGCCGATGCTGGTACCCGGGTAGATCACCGTGGTTGGGCCGATATCGCAGCCCTCGCCGATGATCGCCGGTCCCTCGATATAGCACCCGCCGCGGATGGTGGTGCCCACGCCGATCCCTACACGGTTCTTGATGATCACACCTTGTTCGACCACCGCGTCGGTGCCTTCCTTGAGCGTTTCCAGTGCGATCTCGTTCACATTGAGGAGATCCCAGGGATAGACGACATCGAGCCAGCGCTCCGTCTTTGCAATACCGATCGTTTCGCCCGCTTCGAGCATCGCATCGATGACCTGCGTAATATCGTTCTCGAGCTTGCTCGCGCAGCGGTCGATATAATCGAAGACATTGCTACAAAACCGGAAGATGCCGGTGCTGATCAGCCGACTGATCATCGTTTCCGGTTTCTCCACGATCGATGAAAGGTATCCGTCGCGAGTGGTGACCACACCGTATTGCGATGGATAATCGTGCTCCGTGATCAGCCCCGCCGGTGCGGGGCGCTCCAATAGCTGTTCCAGCCCCTTGTGTAATATGATATTGTCGCCCGGGAGAACGAGGAACTCCTCACCCACGAAATTCTTCGCATGCGCCAACGCGTGGGCGGTCCCAAGCTGCTTGCGCTGCGTGACATAGGTGATATTGACATCGAGATCGTCGCCGTTGCCGAAATAGCTCATGATCCGTTCCTTTCGGTATCCGACGATAATGATCAGTTTACGGATATTGACACCTTTGAGTGCCTCGATCACATATTCCAGTATCGGACGGTTCGCGACGGGGAGCATCACTTTCGGCTCGGAGATCGTGAGCGGACGAAGGCGTTTGCCCTCGCCTGCGGCGAGAATGACAGCTTTCACGCGACCACGGCCCGCGCATCCTCGCGAGATTATATAACCGTATTGGTAGCCACGCGGATGAGACGAGACGCGGTCTCCATTCGTTCCGGATAACATTCGGAGCGATCTATCGCGTCCCAGCTCATTTCATCCCGTCAAACTCCATTTCATCGCGTCCCAGCCCATTTCATCGCGTCATACTCCATTTCATCCCATCTCATCTCATTTCATCCCATTTTATCGCTCACACACTCACCATCGGATCTTGGGTCACCATGACGATCGAGTGGAAGTGGAACACAAGATTCATTATCCAGCGATGGAGTGTGATCTTGACTGGTAATGGTCCGGCGTACATTCATCGGTATCGGGTTCCTCTTCGTCACTTATCTCGCATTTCTATTGGACCTCAGTCTCGCGCATACCGCAGCGCGTGGACTATTCCTATCGATTGGCGGGTTCACCTTCGTCCTCGGCCTCGTCTTCGTCCTTTGGGGCCGCAAGCGACATGGCCCACGACACCGCAAACACGTACGGTGGGGGTTGATCGTCCTCGGGGTGATGCTCGTCGGTTATCTCATCATCACCATCGGTATCAGCGTCAGCGTGATCAGTTCCTTTCTTATCCAGCGCGACGAGTTCCGGGCGGGCACACGCGCCGCCATCGACCTTCGACCCATGGCACCGGTGCTGGCGCTGTCGTACTGGGCGCGCATCGTCGGCACTGCCGGGACGGGGGTCGCCGTCCTTCTCTTCACCCGCTCGTTCGAGACGGGAATGGGAACGCGCGCCATGCTCCTCGGCGTCGCTCTTGCGATAGGGTGTTCCGTCTTCGTCGCCATGAGCGCGCAACACGCCGCCGTCGAAGTGGTCGAGGAGCACGAAGCGACCTATCCAGTGAAGGATTGGGCCCAAATGGAGGATGGTGATGTCTACGCCGAGGTGCAATATATGATCTCATGGGCCGACGAGGTGGAGCCGAAGGTCGCATACGAACGGATGGCTCTCATCCCCGCCTACATCCTCTATACCATCGCCTTGGCCGTTCCACTCTGGCGCATGCGACGTGGCGCGTTCCACCCACCGCTGCACGGGCGTGTCGCAGTGGTCGTCGACCCCCATCGGCCCGAACGGACGGAGACGCGGGAGGCGAGGGGAGCGAGCGGCGCGAGGGAAGGGCACGCAAATGCGCCCCATCGAGCACAAAAAGACGAGGTGGCAGCGGCAAAGAAGGAGCACGAGGCGCGGCAAACGCTGCTCAGCGCGCCGTTGGACCCAAAACGCAGCCTCCCGCAGCCGCCGTCGCCACCCAGCGCCAACCGGAGCGAAGCGAGCGTCGCAAAAAGACAGGAACTCCATCCGCCCGAATGTTTCTACTGCTTTCGCACGATCGACATGGATGCGCGTGAGTGCCCCTATTGCGGCGCGTATCAGTATTGAGAAAAGGGTTAGGGGCTAGGGGTTAGGGGTTAGGGATTAGAAGTTGGGGGTTAGGGATTAGAAGTTGGGGGTTAGGGATTAGAAGTTGGGGGTTAGGGATTAGAAGTTGGGGGTTAGGGGTTGGGAAAAGAGCCGGAGCTGGAGGTTGGAAGGTTAGGGACTGGGCGTAGGGGACATGGGTTAGGAGTAGGTGCGAGGACGAGATCGTTCCCGATCCGATCTGCTCTGTTCTACTATATAGCTATTGCCCGGAAAGACGAAGTATCCGGTTAGTTGCCGCAAGATCTAGGCGTGAGGAGTGGGGGTGCGCGTTGGTGGCCGCCTCGGCGGCGCATAGAGCGGCATAAAGGCTTTAAATCGAGCGAGATATGATGCGGCGTGGAGCCATATAACAGAACCGTTGTGCCACCAACACGCACGCCGCAGCACGGGCGATCGGAGCGCAGCAGATGTTGCAGCCGCCGCAGCCGGACGATCTTCCGAAAAGCTCTCAAAACGATCTCCTCCATCGCTATTGTCCTCGTCTTCGTCCTCGTCATCACCAGCGCACTCGTTCTTCTCCAGCTCCCGATCGTCAGCGCGCAAGAAGGCGGCGGCGATACCGCTCCTCAGCCCACGCTTCAATTGGAACTCGTCGATCCGCCCACCATGCTGGACCCCGACGAGGAGTTCACGCTCCGCCTACGCATCATGAACCTCAACGCCAGCTCGGCGGTCCGGCTCGATGCGGTGACATTCGTCCTTTTCAAACCGATCAATAATGTGCCGGATATCCGCGACAGCGGCCGGGTCAAGATCGATGGGGAGATCGGCCCGAACGGCTCGACGGAACGCACCGTTCGCTTCCGCCTCGACACCGCGGTGGACCGCGACGAGTACGAGCTCCAGGCGGCAGTGGAAGCGTATCGGAGCGGCGTCCGCGAAGAGGCGCTAGAGACCTATTCGGTCTCCGTGGGGTGGGCGACCGCAGATATCCTCTTTTATCTCGCCATCGGTATTGCGCCGGTGGTCCTCGGGGTTATCCTCCTCTTCGTCCGACGCAAATATCGGGATCAGCTCCCCAAGGCGGTCTGGCGTACGAAGCATATTTGTCCCCAATGCCAGCGCAGCTTCCGACGGGATACGGCGATCTATTGCGATCATACCGACGGATACCAGCGACGCTGTCTCGCCGGTCCGTTCTGCTCGGACGAGTGCCTTCGCACCCACCGACATCAAGAACACGAGGAGTAGGGTCGCCGCGTGTAGGTGCACCGGCGGCACGGCCCGCACCTATTTATGCACCCCCGCGCTATCGTTTCTCAACACCCTCCCCACCGGAGTTTGGAACCATAGCCAGTGACTGTGATCGCGCTGTGGACGAGACGGTCGAAAGCGAACCACCCACGCTCGAAGAGCAGATCGCATCCCTCCCGAAAGAGCCGGGTGTTTACACCTTCAAGGACGCGGAGGGGGAGATCCTCTATGTGGGGAAGGCAGCGGTGTTGCAAAAACGCGTCCGCGATCATTTTCGTGCATCGAGCACGCACGATCACGATCACGATCACGATCATAGCCACAAACACGATGAGATGGTGGCGCGGGTCGCCGTCATCGATCCGATCATTACCGCCACCGAGGCCGAGGCGCTGATCCTCGAATCGAACCTGATCAAGTACTATCAGCCTCGGTACAATGTGCGGCTCAAGGATGACAAGCATTATCCGTATATCATCCTCACCGACCATCGGTTGCCGAAGCTGATGATCACGCGCCGGACCGACCGTAAAGCGAGATATTTCGGACCGTACTCGAACGCCGGCGCATTGAAGCGCATCGTTCGGTTCCTCAAACAGCATTTCGGGCTGCGCGATTGCTCCGAGCGGCTCTTCCAGCAGGGCCCATGCCTGAACTACGAGATCGGGCTCTGTAGCGGGCCATGTATCGGTGCGATCACCGGCGACGAATATCGCGACAATGTCGCCGCCGCCGAGAAGATCCTCCGTGGCCGGGTCGCACCGCTCAAGCGCGAACTGGAAGCGAGGATGTGGGCCGCCGCCGAGAAGCTCGCGTACGAGACGGCAGCACGGGTGCGCAAACAGCTCGAGGGGCTCGCAACGCTGGCCGAGGAGCAGCGAGTGGAATCGCGCGCGCTCGCCACCCTCGACATCCTCGGGCTCGCAACGCATACCACCGAGAGCGATGCGGCGGGTGCAACATGCTGCGTCGCCGTATTCGCCGTACGCGAGAAGAAGGTGCTCAGCAGGGAGCAGTTCCTCCTCGACGCACCGCCCGAGACGGACGACGCGGCGATACTCGCCTCGTTCATCCCGCAATATTATGCGAGCAACCCGATCCCGCGCGAACTGCTCCTCCCCACACCGCTGAGCGAGCACGAAGAGGGGCTTCTCGAGGAGTGGCTCGGGCAGCGCCGCGGCGGGCGACGGTGGAAAGTGTCGATACTCTATCCCCAGCGCGGCCGAAAAGCGAAGCTGCTCGAGCTGGCGCATCAGAACGCGCGCTATGGGCTCCATGAGGAGCGGTTGCGGAGCATGACCGCCAACAAGCTCGGCACGCATCCCGCCACCGAGGAACTGCAAGAGGCGCTGGGGCTCGAGCGGGTCCCCGACCGTATCGACGGACTCGACATCTCCACGCTGGGCGGCTCGTTCGCCGTGGGGTCCGCAGTGGTCTTCGAGAACGGCTACCCGCGCAAGAGCGAGTACCGGCGGTACAAGATCAAGGAGGTGGAGGGGCAGGACGATTTCGCCAGCCTCGCCGAGGTCGCCCGACGGCGCTATCGGCGCATGCTCGACGAAGCGCGGCCCCTCCCCGACCTCGTCCTCATCGACGGCGGGTTCGGACAAGTCAACACGGTCAAATGGGAGCTGGCCGCGCTGGCAGAGGAGCGCGACGCACCCGAGGTGAGAGAGATACCGCTGGTCGGTATCATGAAAGCCGAAGAGCTCCTCGCGCAGCCCGGCGCGCACTCGCCGCTGCGACTGCCGCGCGACTCGGTGGCGCTCCATCTTCTCCAGCATGTCCGCGACGAAGCGCACCGGTTCGCCATCACCTATCATCGTACTTTACGGAAGAAAGGGCTCCAGCGGTCCGCACTCGACGAGGTCCACGGTATCGGCCCGAAACGGAAACGCGCGCTCCTTCGCCAGTTCCGCAGCGTGGAGCGCGTCGCGGAGGCGCGTGTCGACGAGCTCGCCGCCGTGGTCGGCATCAATCGCGCGCTCGCCACGCGCGTTTACGAGGAGTTCCACGCTAATAATGAGAATGGTGATGGCGAGGATGATGATAATGCACGGGGAGCGAGGGGGCAACGCGGGCGGAGCGGACGGAAATGCGAGAAGGAGCGAAGGGGGAAACGAGCCGCGTCAACTGAACCGAACTGAACCGTGGGACAATATGGGCGGAGGGTGCAAATAGGTCGTAAGTGTGCCTCATCTTGCCTCGTCGGCAAAGCGAGTGGACACGATGAAGAAAGGAATGAAAAAGCAGCATAGCATCGTATAGCATAGCATAGCGTCAGAAATTGTTACACCATACTGCCGAATCATTTCCATCGACGGGCGTTTCGTGAAAATTCCCAATTAAAGTTGACCCGTTTTTCCCACCGAAAATTGACCCACCCC
>CAZSUE010000188.1:0-8027 GCA_964609045.1 uncultured archaeon
AACGCGACGATGGTATGGTGTGGCTGGTCGTACTCGTCGAAGAACCCGACGAGGAGAAGCATGATGGAGCTGCTCAGGAAAAGGAGCGCGCTGATAGAAAGGAGCCGCGAGCCGACGCCGAGGTAGAACCCGAGCGCGAAGAACGCAAGCAGCGCGCCGAAGATGACCAGTGTCACATTTAGGTACGGCGCGGTCTCCGGATGACTGCCGAGGTTGGAGATCGCACCCCAGCGAAACGAGAACCACGATGCATTGAGCGCAATGAGGAGCACGACGCCGATGAACGCGCTCGGTGCGATCAATCCGATAATACGCGCGATAGAAACGATGTTCGTCCGTAAAACAGCTCTCTCGCTCATGTACGGGAGCGGATGGCGTTCCGCATAATTCAATGTTAGGTGCCGCCATATCCCTCGATTACCGTGGCAACCCTTTTTTCTCGAGCATTCGACTGACCATCGAGCGCGTACAGTAAGTCGCACCAGTCGTTCGTATCTGCTTTGCTGTTTTAACCGTGGATCACTTCACCGCTCGATATCAGACCACATAAGCAAGGCAAGGCAAGGCCCGACCCATCGCATCGAATCGAATCGCATCGAACCGCCCACTTGCCGCGGGGAGAACAATCTTTATGAGTTGTGACCATTATGAACGAGCATATCGCGTCCGCCGCGTTTCAGGCGGGAACGATGAACTTCTTATTTATATACCCACCTCCGCACCCTTATCGAAGGCGTGATACGATGACAGTAGGTAGACCCAGCGCACCATCGGAAACTGGCCGCCGCATCCCCTTTCCCCCTCTCCACACCGATCGCTCCTCCCGCTCGTATCGTTCAGAGGTTCTATCCGGACCACGATCCGGGTATCGCTCGCGATATCGTAACGGAAGCTGGTGCGCGTTTTTCATCGTCATCCTCCTCCTCACCGCGCCGCTGATCGGCGTGCAGGCCGCAGCGACCGATGTCCATCCTCCCCACACAGGATCGAACATCCCCCGTTCTTCATCTTTGTCACCGTCCCCGCCCACATCCATTTCCCCAACCTCATCCACGCCCGTGACCGTACCACGACCCGCCGTCGACCCGCCCCATACCGATAGGGAGCATTACCGCGTCATCCGCCAGCACTACGCGTTTGCCGAACCGCATCGTACCCAAACATCCACTGCTGCCGGCGGCGCACAACTGGCACAAATCGAGACCGACGGCTGCAGGCTCTTCGGCCAGCCGGGCGCACCGCTGATCCCGCATAAGCCGGTCCGCCTCCTCCTCCCGCCAAATACCGCACCCCTCGACATCCGCGTGAGCCATACGCCCCCAAAGTTCCTTCGAGAGACACTCGCGCTCGATTGGGCACGCGCACCGGCACCCATGTCCGAGCTGCGCGAAAGCGGCCCGGAAGGCCGCGACACCCCACGCAACGAGACGATCTATAGCTCCGCCGCGCGCTATCCTCCACAGGATCACGAACCGGTCTGTGTCCAGTATTTCCGCGGCTACACCGTACTCTATCTCAACCTCTTCCCCGTCCAGTACTACCCCGCATCGCGGACCGTTTCATACTACGATTCCATGGAGGTGGCGGTTACCGTGAGCAGCCACGCAGGCCACGCCGGTTACGACGCCAGCGCGCTCTACCGCTCCCTCGAGAAGGACCGCGCGGCGGTTACAGCCATGGTCGATAACCCCCACACGCTCGATACCTATCCCACGACCCGCAACGGCGGCGGAGGTGGTATGGACATGAACGCGCACCGGATGGTGATCATCACTTCCGCGGCCTTCGCCAACGCCAGCGGTGAGTACACCTTCCGGACGCTTGCAAACTATCATAACGATACCGGCGTCGCCACGCAGATCGTCACCGTCGAGTCGATCCTCGACAACCATACCTTCTGGGACGACGACCCGCTCTATAACGACACGCAGGCCAAGATCCGGAATTATATTCGGCATGCCTATACCGACCGCGGCGTCGATTTTGTCCTCCTCGGCGGCGACGGCGACCGCGCGGATGTAGGTGGCGAGAGCGGCGATACGATCATCCCGCCACGGGGCTTTCATTCCAACCTCATCTATTACGAGGGCGATATCGCCGCCGACATGTATTTTGCGGCACTGGACGGGACATTCGATTTCGACCACGACGGCGTCTTCGGCGAGATCGGCGACGGGGCCGGCGGCGGCGAGGTCGACCTCCTCGCAGAGGTCTATATCGGCCGCGCGCCGGCGGACTCCAACGAGGAAGTATCGAACTTCGTGCGCAAGAGCCTCGAATACCGCACCCAAACGGGCGATCACCTCCAGCGGATACTCCTCGTGGGCGAGAAGCTCGATTGGCTACCCACCTACGGCGGCGATTACATGGACCAGATCGAGAATGGAACCAACGAGACCGTCCCCATCCCCGACCGCTTCCTCGTCGACAAGCTCTACGACCGCGACTGGCCGGAAAATAATTGGCCGCCGGAGGAGATCGTCGCACGACTGAACGACGAGTACCATATCGTCGACCATCTCGGCCATTCGTCGGTGACCTACAATATGAAGCTGGTCAATGACGATATCGACGCATTGGAGAACACGCGTCCGTTCTTCTCCTATTCCCAAGGCTGCTACAGCGGCTCGTTCGACAACCGCGACAGTGGTGGCCAGTTCCTTGCCGATGATTGCATCGCGGAGCATATGGTGACGAATCCCAACGGCGCGTTCGCCGCCATCCACAACACGCGCTACGGGTGGTATATGCCCGGCGGAGTGGACGGCCCCTCGCAGTTCTATAACCTCGCCTTCTTCGACGCACTCTACGGAAAGGACATTACCGCACTGGGCGAGGTGAACGAGTACTCGAAGGTAGAGAATATCCATCTCATCGACGAGGAGACCATGCGCTGGTGCTACTACGAGCTGACACTGTTCGGCGACCCCGCCGTCAAGCTGCGGCTCCCCGACCCGTACGAGCACGATCTGAAAGCGTCGCAGCTCGAAGTGCCGCATACCGTCGCTCTCCCCGACACCGTGTCGATCAGCGCGCGGGTGACGAATGTGGGGAACAATACGGAGGAGAACATCACCGCACGCATCACCGTCGACGGGTTCAGCCTCCATACCGAAGATATCGCATCGCTCGCACCGGAGACGGGCTACGAGTTCACTATCGACTGGACGCCCTCGCTCGCGAGAAATATGACGGTGACGCTCCTCGTCGCATCGGACGCAGAGGAGAATGTCAGCGGCAACAACCGCCTCTCGCGCATGGTATCGGTCGTCGCTTACCCGGAGCTGGGTGTCGAACCGAACGCGACCGCACTGGAGCTGACCACCGGCGAAAGTGCCGGTGCTGCGATCAATATCAGCAACAGCGGTCATAGCGAGCTGGGGTATGGGTTCACGCTCCCCGCACCGCATGAGACGCTCCACGAGGCGACCTTCGACGAGGACCTCCACGGGTGGACCATCACCGACCTCGAGGGCGACGCATGGTCGCACATCGACGAGCGCGGTGTGGTCCGCTCCGGTGCCGATACGACCTGCGCGGGGTACCTCGACAGCCCGATCGTCGACTGTTCCGCATCGTACCGTCTCAACCTCTCCATTTCGCATCATTGGAACGGCGACAACACCGGCGGCGAGATGGACGGGTATATCCGCGCGAGCATCGACGGCGGCGCGACCTACCCCTATCTCGTCGCAGAGTACCATCACCACGACCCCGGCGACGAGCGCGGCGAGGTCCACTTTGCGCTCCCCTTCGCCACCGGTGAACCGTCGGTACGGATCCGGTTCGAGATCGCCAACGATCTCGATCATTACTGGGAGCTGGACGATATCGCCATCGAGGGATGGTACGCGCCGGAGGAGTACCTCGCGCTCGAACCGATCGAGGGCGCGCTGGCGCCCGGCGAGGAGCGTACCCATACACTGAGGGCGAACGCGAGCTGGTTGGTGCCGGGGAGCTACGCGGAGCTCATCACGCTGGAGTCGAACGACCCGCGTGAGAACCGCGTCACCCACCCGCTCATGGTCACCGTCGACCCCGCGCCACACGATGTCGCGCTCACCGGTCTGCGCGCACCCGCATCGGCGGCGTTGGAGCGCGACACCGCGCTCACCGCAACGGTCGTCAACGCGGGGAGCCATATCGAAGCGGCGGTTGATATCCGGCTGCTCGTCGACGGTGCCGAGACCGACCGCAGCACCCTCACCGAGCTCCTCCCCGGCGGCGCATATCAAACCACGCTCCAGTGGCGCCCCGCCGCCACGGGCGTCCATACGCTCGCAGTAGAGGCGGTCGCCGTCGCCGACGAGACCAATACGGCGAACAATGTGCGGGAGGCACAGGTCACGGTCGCGGCGTTCCCCGAGCTCTCCATCGACGAAGGCGGGTACGACCTCGCCGCGACGGTGGGCGAGAACGCCACCGCCAACCTCACCATCCGAAATAACGGTCTCGCGCCGCTTGGCGTCGATATCGCGGCGGACACACTTCGCGCTGCGAATTACACCGTATCGTCGATCGCGCCGCAGTGGTTCGACGGTGTCACCGACGGGCGGCGGCTGTCACTGTACGACGAATCGGTGGAACTACTCCCGCTGCCGTTCACATTCACGCTCTATAGCGAAAACTTCCATATGGTCAATATCTCATCCAACGGGTTCGTCTCCTTCAGTCACACCTACAGCCCCGACCCCGACCCCGGCTCGGCCATGCTACCGTTGCGCAGTTTCGATGATGTCCTTTTCATACTCGCCGACGATTGGGACCCCTCCGCGGGCGGCGGCGTCTATTTCGAGCACCATACCGACCCCGAGCGATGCGTGATCACCTGGGACCGGGTCCCACACTTCTATAACGGCGGCGAAAGCAGCTTCCAGCTCGTACTCTATCCCGACGGCGTCATCGAGTACAACTACCTCGCGCTGGGAGGAGCGGATGAGTGGGTCGTCGGCGTGAACCGCGGCGACGGTGAGCTTGCGACCCAGTATGAGGACGAACTGCCGGTCTTTATGTCGTTGCGGTTCGAGCCCGCACCGCGCGGGCCGGATTGGCTGGAGGTCGACCCATCGAGTGCGACCATCGCGCCCGGCGCGGCGCGGACATTGCCGGTCCGCGCGCTCGCAAAAATCCTCGCACCGGGGTCGTACACCACCAACCTCCTCGTGACGCATAACGACCCGCGGCGCGGCGCGGCGGCGCTCCCGGTCAATTTCACCGTCAACGCCGACCAACACGATGTGGCCGTGGAGGACTTTATCGCACCCCATTTCGTCGCACTGGGCGACACGGCGACGGTTGCGGCGAACATTACGAACCGAGGCGGCATCGCCGAGGCCGCCGTGGAGGTCCAGTTCGTCGTGGACGGGAATGTCACCGATAGCACATTCATCGCGCTCCTCCGGCCTGGGTGGGTGCGCGAGGTCGCGTTCGACTGGACACCCACCGCCACGGGCGAGTTCAAGATCGCGATATCCGTCGTGCCGGTGGACGACGAGACCGCCACGCCGAACAACCGCCGCGACAGCACGCTTGCGGTGGTGAGTACGCCGGCGATCACCGTGATGCCCAGCGAGTACCAGTTCGATCTCGAGAGCGGCGCGGCGGCGCTGGCCGAGCTCGAAATCCGCAATACCGGCGGCGGCGATCTGGAATGGTCGGCGACGCCGGCGAGGAGCCCCGCGCTGGTGATCAACGAGCTTACCATGGGCGAGCCTGTCGAGGTCGAGTTCTACAACTACGGTAATGCGCGTGTACTCTCCGGCTGGCGGTTCGCGCTGCGATTGGGGCAGTCCGTGTACTATTACGATTTCCCCGACGGGTTCGAGATCGGTGCACAGCAGTACCTCGTGCTCCACGAGGGCGAGGGCGAGGATACCGCCACGGACCTCTATACCGGTTTCGAGATCGATATGCCGCCCTCCGTCACCGCCATCGCCGCGACATTGCGGGACCATCGCCAGCTCGGTGTGGACTATCTCCCCGCCGGGGGTGCTGCCGCCGAGTTCCCCGTGCCTGACGGTTGCTACTGGTTCGGCGCGCCGCTCCCGTTCCCGTTCCCATACTCCTCTCCCGACGGTGTGGCGTACCGCAACCGCGATCTCGATACCGATGCGACGCAGGACTGGCGTTTTGGTCCGGAGGGCTCGTTCGGTGGTCCCAACCCGGGCCAGACCGGCACCCTCTTCGGGCGGCCCACCGACGATTGGCTCGCGGTCGCACCGCTGGAGGGGACGATCGCGCCCGCTGACCCGAACAGCGTTATCACGATCACGGCGGACGCCTCGTCGCTGTTGCCAGGGCGCTATGAGAAATTACTCGTCGTCCGTTCCAACGACTGGTACGCGCCACGGGTCGAGGTACCGCTCGTTGCGAATGTCACTCGGGCGATGCACGATATCGCGGTCGGCGCTATCGATCTTTCCCATTCAGCGTACGCGCAACGCACCGTCACGGTCGATACCTCTATCGAGAATACCGGCGCCAGTGTGGAATCACCGGTGATCGTCGAACTCGTCGACGACGGGACCACCATGGCGCAAAAGAGCGTTGCACAGCTCGCCGCAGGCGCGACGAGGAACATCACATTCGCATGGGTGCCCGAGAGTGGCGGCGAGACCGAGGTGGGGGTGCGCACCGTCCCGGTCCCCGACGAAGCGATCCTTTCGAACAACGCACTCTATGCTCGCATCGATCTGAGCTATCCGCCGGTGCTCGCGCTCGAGGAAGAGGTGCTGGAGGTCGAAGTCGAGATCGGTCGCGATGCAACAACGGGCTTCACCGTGGCGAACGACGGCGACGGCGCACTCCACGTCGATATGAGCGCGACCGTATCTTCCGCACCGTATAGGCCGCTGATCGTCGGCGTCTACCACCCCGGCGGCGATGATCACTGTTCGTATTGGAACGATACCGGTTCCAACGCCGCCGCGGCGTACCTCGACGCCTATGCCCGGCTCGACGATCACGCGGTGCAGCGCGTGACCAGCCTCGATGCCGGAACGCTCGCCGCGCTCGATACGCTCGTGCTGCCGGGCACCGTAGCGCCGGACGATGCGCTGGACGCCGTCGATAACTGGTTCGAAAAGGGGCGAACATTGATCTGCGTCGACGACGCTGCTGCGTTCGCGGCCTATACCGGCTACCTCTGGCCGGATAGCGCGGGGAGCGACGGGTACGGCGTCTACTGGGGTCGCACCGACAGCGTAGTGGAGGTAGAGGTACTCCTCTCCGAGGGGCTGACCGCCGAATACGAGGTCGGAACGAGCGTCCCCGCGTTCGCCGGCGGCTGGGCCTCCGCGCCGCGGCTGCCCGTTGACGCCTCTATCTATACGCAGCGAAGGGGCGAGCCGGAGGTCGCCACCAGCGTCGCACGGGCGGTGCCGGGGAAGGGCGCGCTCGTCTATCTGGGCCCGTTCGCGCCGAACGGGACGAACGGGACGAACGGGACGAACGGTAAGGGGACGAACGGGACGAACGCGACACTGGACGCGACACTGGACGCGACGCTGGACGCGCTCCTCGATGCCGCCGCCCGTTTCGGGCACGACCCCGCCGCCGCGCCGTTCGTCAGGCTCACGCCCGATTCGACCACCGTCGCGCCGCGGGGCGAGGCTGAGGTGGCCATCGCAATCAACGCGTCCCCACTGGTGGTGGGCGAGTACCGTATCGACCTCGTGCTTGCGACCAACGACCCCGCCGCCGAGGTATGCGTGCTACCGCTGAACTTGACCGTCCTCCCGCCGCCGCCCGATATCGCGCTCGAAACGCTCGAAGCGCCGCAGAACGCCACTGCGGGCGCACCCGTCTGGGTCAACGGCACCATCACCAATCTCGCAACCGATATGGCGCCAAATAGTAGCCTCACCGTCCAGTTCCTCGTAGACGGGGTCGCGATCGCGACGAGGAACCTGAGCGCGCTCGATAACGGCGCGTCCACCGCCTTTTCGTTCCAATGGACGCCATTGGCCGCGGGCGAGGTCAGCTTTAGGCTCGAAGTACTGCCGGTGGCACGCGAGCGCGTCCTCGAC
>CAZSUE010000189.1:0-8011 GCA_964609045.1 uncultured archaeon
ATACGAGACCATCGCCGCCTGTGGCAGCAACTGCGGCATCTTCGATCCGGATCATATCATCGAGATGAACTATTATTGCGATAACTACGGCTTGGATACGATCTCGGTGGGCACTTCCACGGCATTCGTAATGGAATGCTACGAGCTGGGCATCCTCGACGAAGAGGACACCGGCGGGCTCGAACTGAGCTTCGGCAACGCCGACGCCGCGCTAAAACTGCTCCACCAGATCGCGACGGGGAGCGGCTTCGGCGCGATGGTCGGTCAGGGGATACGCCGGATGAAAGCGATGTTCTACGAACGGTTCGATGCACCGCGCGCACTCCTCGACGATATCGGGATGGAATCGAAGGGGCTCGAATACTCCGAATTCGTAACCAAGGAGGCGTGGACCCAAGCGGCGGGATACGCCCTCGCGTTAAAGGGTGCACAACACGACGAGATGTCGGTGGCGTTCCCCGACGCGGTCAAGAATACCTGGCCCAGCATTGCATCGAAAGCGGAGGCGCTCTACTGGTTGCCGCTATGGCGTACCTGGTTCTCGCTCTGCGGGCTCTGTAAACTGCCCTGGAACACGGTGATTCCACCGGAGAACGAGGGAACGCAAGAGCCCTGGAAGGTGATGCCACATGTGGAAAACTACGCCGCGCTCTTTACGGCGGTCACCGGTCACGAAGTCACCCCCGAGGACCTTTTAACGATGAGCGAGCGGGTCTACACATTACAACGGCTCTTTGCGCTGCGACTCGGATATGGCCGCCGCAAGGACGACCACGCCCCGTATCGATCCATCGGACCGGCGCTGGGCCTCGAATATCGGTTGCGTGAGGAGCGATACGATCGCGACCTCGAGGAACGGTTCGGTATCGATCCAACGGAAAAGACGCTGGAGGAGAAGCTCGCGCTCCTCCGCACGCACCGCCGCGCAGCGTTCGAGAAGCTGGTCGATGCGGTCTACCAACGCCGCGGATGGACCACGAACGGGGTCCCCACCCTCGCGAAGCTCCGCGAACTCGAACTCGACGGACTCTCCACGCTCGTCGACCTCGCCGCCGCCGATCAGTGACCGTGAACGGGTTCGATCCGAAGTCGATAGTCGCAAACACGCTGGCGAACATTCAAAACGGGCGAACGCCATGTGAGTACGGTGCGGCAATGACCAATTGGTTCTGCATCACGAACGAAGAAAGCTGGTCCATCACGCAACAGAACGGTGAATGGGCCGTGAGCAATCAGTACAGGACGCAGATCGCGACGGTAAAGCCGGGCGATCGCGTGATATTCTATATTATCGGCGACGCCTTCGGCGGTTCATTCACCGTTATTGGCGACCCGTATATCGACGATACCGCGCTCTTTACCGGCAGCAGCTATGCGAACCGCGCTCCCATCGAGCCACGCGTCATACCGAGCGAGCGGAAGCACTGGACCGACGAATGCGTCCAGAACCTCGACTTTTTGCGCCAAAAGAGCCACTGGAGCGTTCATCTCATGGGCAGCGCCATGATCCCGATCTCCGATGCCGATTTCGAGTTCCTCGAGTCGTACCTCTCGGAGAACCCTCCCAAAACGGGCTGAACCGACGACGGGGGAGAGCGCCGATGAATATGGAGCGGCATATGCAATTTCGGATGCAACTGGCTGCGCGGCGGACGGGACGGAGCACCGTTACCGTTATCATCCTCTTTCTCATGTTCATCTCCATGGCACGGTTCGCCCCCAACTCGATGTCGACACCTGCTGCCGCCGCCAGTGAGGAACCGGCGCCGGCGCAACGCCGTATCGCGGTCATGAGCTTCAATCTCCGCACCTCCGGCTTTACCGACGAGAACGGCTGGACACGAACGAATGTCGCGCAAGAGCCACAACGACGCGAGGTCGCGATCGATATCCTCGACCGGTACCGACCCGATGTTATCGGGTTCCAAGAGCCGCGGTTCGACCAGCTCGAGGACCTCGACGCCAATCTCCCCACGAGCTACGACTCCGTGCGCATCCTCGGTAGCGGCGGCGCCACACCGCCCAACGAGTTCGCCGCCATCTACTACCGCGTCGATCGGCTCACCGTGGTCGATTGGGGCTTTTTTGCATTGGGCGACAGCCCTGGCCCCGGGCATGCGAATTCTGGCCATGACGCGGTCTTCGACCCGCTCGACCTCTTCGACGGCACCGACCAGCGTTATCCTCGCATCGCACTTTGGGCGCAGTTCATGCACCGCACCTCCGGGCAGCCGTTCTTCTTCTACACGACGCATTACGATTTTACCGACGACGCACAATTGGCCGCGACCGAGCTCATCATCGAGGACATGAAAACGCGCACCGCGCGCGAACCCCGTGCGGCACCGGTGGTGATCGTCGGCGATTTCAACGCGCATCACGAGCGCGGCGCCTGGCAGCTCTTCACCGGCGTGATCGAGCGTAACGGGACGCGCGGCGACTTCGGGGACGCATGGGCGCAGACCCATTCGGGCTTCGAGGATGCAGGCACGTTCCACGGGTTCGACGGCGGTGTGCGACCGGCGGAGAAGCGGTTCGATTGGGTCCTCTACCGTGGCGGCATCGTGGCGACGAACTGCACCATCATCACCGATGCGACGGAAGCGACCGTCAGCGACGGAGGAAATTCCCATACCCGCGTCCAGTACCCGTCGGACCACTACCCGCTTCTTGCAACCCTCACGCTTCCGTACATTCCAGACATGGACCAGGACGGTTTACCCGACGCATTGGAACTGCAGCTCGGAACCGATCCTGCAAACCCGGACACGGACGGCGACGGTGCCCCCGACGGCGTGGATGACCGGCCCACCGTGCCGGGTGAAGATGAACTGCCGGGGCGCGAGTTCCTCATGGACGGGTGGCTCGATACGCGGGTGAAAGTCCTCGACGAACACGGGCTGACGCTCTGGGCCGATTATAACGGTCGCGAGCTCTATTTCGCCACCGAGGATACGGGTGAAGGGAGCGACCATTTCATCTTCCTCTGCGAGAAGCTCGACACCCTCGTGGACGCGCCGTGGGACAAGGACGGTGAGGTATACCAATGGACGGCGTTCCTCGCCGGTGAGAACGATAATCGGTTCGCCGGTTGGTTCGACGAGGACGGCGCGCCGCTGGAAGCGGCGGACGGGTATCGCGCGCGGACTTTTTTCATCAATTACGGCGTGCTCGAGGGCGTGGTCGATCTCCATACGGTGTATGGCCGCGGGGCGATCCCAAATGAGTTCTATATCGCCGTGGCGCCGTACGAGAGCGCGGACGGGACCGGCACCTGCGGTGACGGTATCGGCGAGCTTCTCCCCGATGCCCAGGTCCCTGCAGGAACAACCGAGCCAGATCGCCATCTGAATGACCCAAGCGAATATTATCGGTTCGACCTTCGAAAGTTCGATACCGATGGTGACGGCATCGCCGACGAGCGCGACATCGACGCCGACGGTAGTGGCCTTCCGGATGTATGGGAGCGCTGGTACGGTGTCGACGACCCAGACGCAGACCCCGACGATGACGGGCTTTCGAACCGTGCGGAGTTCGGGAACGGCACCGACCCGAATGTTGGGGACACCGATGGCGACACTATGCCCGACGGGTACGAGGTCCGATACGGTCTCGACCCGCTGGTGCCGTCGAACGGGACCGATACGGACGGCGACGGGATATGCGACCGTGATGAGTACCTCGCGGGGAGCAACCCGCTGGTGGCCGAAGAGACCAATACCAGTAATAGCGGTAATACCAGTAATAACGGTAATACCAGTACCAGCGAAGTGGATGGGAACAACACGAGTGGAAACACATCGAGCGGCACCGGCAGCGATGACGACGCGAACCAGAGCCAGGACCAGGACCAGGACCATGAACCGGACCAAAACCATGCCCAGAACGACAGTACGCACCCGGTTGGCGACGACGACTCCGAGACTGACACCGACGGTGATGACGGTGACAGTGACAGTGACAGTGACAGTGACGGCGAGGGAGGATCGGATGGCAACGACGCGGAGGCCGAGGATGGGCTGAACGCGCGCGACGCCGATGCCGGTCAGGGGTTCATCATCGGTGCGGTGGGTGCGCTGACGGCAGCGATCACGATCGTTATCGTCCTCATCGTCCTCCAGCAACGACGCCGGCATTGAGGCGTGGATAGATAGAGAAGTAGAACACATGCCATGAAACAAAAACTTCGATTCGTGAGGTATGTGAAGGAGTTGTTGTTTCAGATAAGGTATATGGAAAACGACGGGGGGCGGGGCGGCCCTAAGCCCCAAGCCCCAAACCCAACCCCAACCCCAAAACCCTAACCCCCCAACCCCCTCTTTCTCATACCAATACAATAGAGGTACTTTAAGTAGAGAACGAGGAAATAAAAATAGAGAAAATAAACGGAGATGGGCTATGCGCTCGCGGCCATGGCCCACCTCTGTCGCCAACTCTTCTCACCGATCATTTATCTATTGCGTGCGTAGAGGTCGTCCCACTCCCATTCGTCGACGAAGCCGTCGTCCGCATCTTCGGCCGCGCGGTCCGCGTCCGGTTTGACCGGCAACCATCGATCGGTCTTTTCGGCGCCTCCCATCTCTCTCTCGCCCGCCGGCGGCAGCGGTGGCGTGGGTCGGCGTGCGGGCGGGAGCGGGCGCTCATTTTCTTCCTCATCCGCACGCTGGCTCGGCGTCGGTGCGCGTACCGTGGAGTCCAACCGATAGTGGTCGTAGAACTCCGCGTCGTTGTCCGCGTTCCCGACGACATAGCCGCGCAGCGCGATGATGGCGAGGAGCATGCCCACGGCAGCGACGAGAACGAAATAGACCCAGCGAGAGACGATGGGCTCGTCGCTGGCGGGGGTGGAGACACCCTCGTCCTCGTTCATACCCTCCGCACTCTTGCGCAGTGTGAGCGAATGGGTGGAGAAGGAGGGGATAGAGAACACGATCTGGAACCCGCTCTCGCCCATGGCAAGGCAGTAGAGCGGCTCGGCGCCTTCACCGGCCAGCACATCGGCGATATTGGAGAACACCGCGTGCTCGCCGTCGAAGAGGACGGTGAGATTGGTGATCGCGGCGATGCTCATCAGGTCGGCGTTGACATTGACCACCACCACGCTTCCGCCGGTGATGTTCCCGCCGATAACGATATCGATCTGGGTCGCCGTTGCGTTGGCGACATCGAACTGGATCGAATCGTTGAAGATGTCGATGGTCTGATCCGCCCCGCTGAGGTTGGCGATGATCGATACGACGCCGTTCTGGACGCCGTCCGAGATGTCATCGTTGTAGTCTGCGGGGACATTATAGATCGAGAACGGCTCGTCGGCGATATCGAACCCGAGGAAGGCGAGCGTCCCGTCCGGCCGCAGCTCGAACACCTCGATCTTGAGCAAATAGTCCGCGTTGGGCGCCATGGTGGTGTCCCAATCGTACTGTCCATCATCGAGCTCGCCGGTGGCGAAGGTGACCCAGCTCAACGACGCATAGGGATGGGACCGATCACGCCGCCCGTAGCTGTAACTGCCCTTCTCGGCGGTATAACTTACCGGTGCGTATTTCAGCGTGATCCAGAGCTCCGCCGCATCCGCATCCGCATCATCCCAATCGCCAGTATCGCCAGTATCGCCAGCATCATCATCGCTGTCGGCGCTGTCGGCGCTGTCGTCATCATCTTCGTAGGCACCATCGTCGGCGCCGGGACGGGAACCGACCGTTGAGGTGGACGCGTCATCCATCGCCGGCTCGTCTTCCTCGAGGTCGGTCTCCAGCGCGGGGTACGGTTCCAGAAGCGTGTCCAGGTATGTCTCCCATTCGATGGTGGCGTACCCGTCGAGAAGCTCGCCGCCGTTGGGCGCAAGAAGCGTGACGACCTCCGAGCCCTGCGGTTTCTCGGGGAGACACTCGACGATGACCTCGGCGCTGTCGAGGAGCGACGAACCTTCGCGATCGAGCCACTGGAGCCGCGCCTGGACCGAATAGGGTCCCGGATGCGGGAGCGTGAAGCTGTCGAACACTACCTCTTGGAGCGCGCCGCCGGTGGCGAGCTGGACCAGAACGGAATCGAAATGGATCAGCGCGCCGTCCATGTCGAACACGACCAGTTCGAGTTCGGCGTTGTAGACCACGGTGAGCATATCACGGCCGCGCTTGACCAGCACGGTGGTGGTCACCGGTTCCTCGGGCAGGTAGAGGATCTTGTCGGTGTGCATCGCTGCGATCCACATCGCCTCGCCGCCCCCCTCGTTCTCGATGAAGAACGGTGCGTCGGTCCAATCACGGGCGAGCAGTTCCTCATTCGTGGCAATCTCGCCCGTTTCAACGGGCTCGGCGCTCTGGAGATAGAGCGAGATGCGGAGGAGATAGGCGCCGTTCTCGAAATCGCGGGTATTCCAGACGAACGAGCCGTCGTCGATCTCATACCGCGCCAACTCCTCCCACGCCAGTGTGTCTGGCTCGATGGACGGGTCGGAACCGTCCTCTGCAAGATATCGATCACCGACGAAGTCGCCGAGATATGCGATCTCGATGCTGACGAAGGTCCGATACTGGTAGCTCTCCTCGTCCGAGAGCGCGTCGTTGACCGGGCCGAGATCGGTGAACGATTCCCAGCGGATATACGCGTTGCGCCGGAGCGTCTCGCCACCGGTGGGGTGAAGGAGCTCGATGCCGATCTGCGGCTCGCCGAAGACATGGAACGAGATCGCCATGAGATCGTCGAAGGAGCTATCCATCAATAGAGTGGGCATGTTCGTGGTCGTATCCGTGTCCGACGGCGCCCCATCGTCAGAGATATCGCCAGCGGTTGCGTTTTCGATCAGCCCGACCCGCGCGAAATGGTCGCCGGGCATCGGCGGGGAGAACGGTGCGAACTCCACCGTCGTTTCCGTCTCTGTGGCGGGCAGCGTGACGGTGAGGGTTGCGGAATGGATCACCTCGGCGTCTTCCACGGACCACACATCGAGCACCAGCGCCACCGTATTTTCGACGGCGGTGTCGGACCGATCTCGCGCAACGGTGGCGACAACGGAGACCGGTTCGTCGATGTGATAGACCTCCGCATCGGTCCGCAGCTCCTCGAGCCAGATCGACCGGTTCACGTCGGAATGTCGGATGACGAACGGCCCGTCGGAGATGTCCTCGCCGATGAGCGCCACTGGCATCTCGGGCGAACCGGTGCTCGTGCCACCGTCCTCTGCAAAGGCGATCGAACTGCCGTAGGCTTCGATCCGAACGATGTACCAACCGTCGGGAATGTCGGTGAGGTCCCATGCATAGACGCCGTCGTTCGGCTCGTCGGTGGCGATGGTCTCCCATTGGAGCACGCCCACGGGCACCGCCTCTCCGTCGCCGCCCAGTTCGGTATTGGCCGAGATGCGTGCATAGGAGAGATCGATGCTCACTGGCTCGAGCCCATGGAGCTCACTGCGCCAGCCGATCCGTTGCGTCCCGCGCCAGACCTCGCCACCGTTGGGCGTCAATAGTCGGATGGGCGGTGTGGCGGGCACGACCTCGATGCGGAGCATCGCTTCCGAGACCAGCCCCTCGTTCTCACTCTCGCCGCCGAGATAGAGCTGTGCAACGAGCTCGTAGACCGCTGGGTCTTCCATCCGCAGCGTGCTGAAGACGACCTCGGCGTGCGTCTCACCGTCGGCGATCTGCCAATCGAGGAGCTCTTGTGAGACGAGCAGTCCGTCCTCGCGATAGAGTGCAAGCTCGATCGTGCCACCCATTCGTTCCTCGGCGTCGGTGTCGCCGGTTTCCATGGCGTGCCGTGCGATGAGCGCCTCGGGCTCAATGGGGTCGTTGGGATGATAGACCGGTTCCGGTGTGGTGAACGCCTCGATCCAGACACCGTCCTCGGGCGGGAGGATCTCGATGACGATCTGGGCCACCGTCCCGCCGAGCTCGCCGTTCTCATCCATCGCGTCGGGTTCGGCGGGAAACGGAATGGCGCCCATGGGATAGAGGCGGGCGACGAGACGGTACTCGCCGGGCATGCCCAGCCGGAACGCCTCGAAGGCCAC
>CAZSUE010000190.1:0-8005 GCA_964609045.1 uncultured archaeon
CCCGTTCCCTCGTTCCCCCGTTCCCCTCCTACATCTTATGGCTCTCACGCGCGATGATCTCGTCCTGCAGCTCTTTCCCGATACTGGTGAAGTACGCGTTGTAGCCGGTGACGCGCACGAGGAGGTTGGCGTACTCCTCCGGATGCTGCTGTGCGTTCCTGAGCATCTTTGCGTCGAGCATATTGATCTGGAGCGCGGTACCGCCCTTCTCGATATAGGCGCGGAGATAGCCTTTGAACTTCTCGCGGTGCTCGCGGTCGCGTAACAAGCTCGGGTTGAAGGTGATGGTGTGTGAGGCGCCGTTGGGGAGGAAGTTACGGTACGCACCGTCGTTGGCCTTGCCGCCGAGCGCGACGCCCACCGAGTTCGTCACCGCCGTGGGCCCTTTCCGATCGGCGCCGTTGGTGGGACAGATCGCGTTGGAGAGGAAGGTGCCGGCGTTGCGACCGTTGGGGGTGGCGATGGTCAGCGCGGCGTCCTCACCGGCCCAGTAGTTCCACGAGAGCATCCCGGGCCGGAACTGGTAGCCAGTGGGTGTCGTGTATTTCCAGCACTCGTCCGCCCATATCTTCATCACCTCGCGTGCCAGTGCGTCCGCCTCCGTTTTGTCGTTCCCGAAATACTCGATCTTGTTTTGCATTATCGCCTGCATGACCGCCTCCTCCTTCCCGCCGCCAAAATCGTTCATGAGGGCGCGCTTGACCGCGGCGATACTATATCGCCGCTCCTCGTACACGAGCGTTTTGATCGCGAGGAGTGAATCGACGAGTGTGGCGAACCCGACCCCTTCGATGGTGATATAGGCGTGCTGGGGCGGCCCGGCACGGACATCGATCCCTTTTTCGATACAATCGCGCACGAGCAGCGAGCAGTACGGTGTGGGGAGGTACCGCGCGCGGGTCGCTTCCGTTCGGTTATAGACCTCTACGGTATACTGGATGATGAACGCGATCTGCTCCTTCCATGCGTCGAAAAAGTCGTCCCATGTGCGGAACTTTTCGGGCTTGCCGCTTGGTGGCCCGATCCGCCGCCGCGCCTTCGTCGCGCGCGTTTCGAACCCCGGCATATTCTTCCCGTTCCAGAGCGTCAGCTCGACACTCTTGACGAGGTTCGGGTTGCAGTTCACCGTCCCGGACCGATCGTTGCCGCACATCGTGTTCTCGAGACAGCCGACGCAGCCGTAGTCCCACGCCTCATCCTCCGGGACGCCCTGGCGCACCATCCCGGCGATGCTCCGCTCGTCGAAATTGAGGATGAACGGCGCGCCTTGTGCATGGGTGATCATATCGATGAGCGTATCGACGAGCCGATCGGGCGAGTTGCGGTGCAGCCGCACATTGGGCTTCGGCTCGAGGATCGGCGCCCATTCATCGAAGACCTCGAGGATGAGATAGGTCAGCGCGTTGGTGAGGTCCTCGCCGTTGGGCCCCATCCCCGACAGTGTCATGAGCTGGCCGAACCCGGCGGTGATCCCCTGGTTGCCGATCCTGATCTGCGCGTCGTAGGCGGTGTTGCAGTGAAAGATGAACGATGAGAAGATATCTTTCGCCTGTTCGCGCGATAATCTCCCCTCGTCGACCACATCGCGTTTATAGAGCGGCCAGAGGTACTGGTCGAGCCGCCCGAACGAGGTGCCCGGGCCGGGGTAGCTCTCCTCGGCCATGAAGAGCATATGCGCGATCCAGACCGCCTGGAGCGCTTCCCAGAAGCTCCGCGCGGGGAGCCAGGGGACGCGCTCGAGGTTCGCCGCCATCTGTTCTAGCTCCGCACGCCGTGCGGGGTCCGTGCCCTCATCGGCCATGAGCCGGCGGCACTCGTCGGCGTAGCGCGCCGCCAGCGCCTTCGGGACCTTGGCCGCGACCATCATCGCGCGCAATTCGGCGCCCTTCTCACCGTGACGCTCCGCAGCGGAGAGCGCGTCATAGACACGCTTCGCTTTCTCGTAGAGATGCTTGAACCCTTTTTCGACGACGAGCTGGTAATCGGGGATGAGGTGGCCGCCCGTGGCGCCCACATTCCCGAACCCGTCGTAGTGGTAGGCAAAGACCGCCTTCCGGTTTTGGAGGTTCTCTTTTTCGAACTGTTTGGCTTCGCTTTCGTTCAGGCATTTGGAGAGCTGGGTGTTGAACCGCCCGCCGGCGAGGAGATCGTGCGCAGAAATGATCTCGGCGGGGATATGATCCACCATCGCCGCGGAAAAGAAGAGCGCGCGCCGTTCCGGGAGGGTGCGTTCCCAGAACTCGTCCGGCAGCGCCACTTGCTGCGCCATGAGCTTGAGCGAGGTGGCGAACGGACCCGCCCTCCTCTTACCGATGTATGGGTAGATCTCCGGGACGATGTAATAATCGATCTCGCTAAAGACGCGGTCCCACTTCGTGCCGGTGGTAAGCGGTGTATATTCGTTGTTCCATTGGCGTTCGACGCCGCGGAAATAGTACTCGCGGAGGAACTGCGCACGCGGTGAGAGATCGTGCGGTGCTGCCACCTCATATTCGGCCCGGTTCTCGGTTTGCGATGCTTCGGCGATAACGACCACCTCGGTTATCCGGTCTCATCGATGTGCCGACGGGTGGAACGCACCTTGGCGTCGAGCAGATCGATGACGACCAGCGACCGTAAACATCGTCGCGCTCGCTATTAAGCCTTCTCTCAACTCGCATCTGACGCGGCCTCGTTTCGTCGCCTTCGGTCGAGAACCAAGAGGGTGGCGCCGGAGAGATAATAGAGTGCCAGCCCGGCGATCGAGAAGACCATAAGCCCGTTGAGGTCGCGTTTCAGCGGGATATATTTCTCGCGGTCGCCATCTCCCAGTAGCTCTTGCCCACCGATGGGTTGGCGGGTCGTGTTTTCGGCTCCATCTTGCGGCTCGACATGCGGGGTGGTTGGCGCCTCGGAAAGTGGATCGAGCTGTGCGCCCCGCGTCGAAGTGGGCGTGGATCGAGGTTCTGGTGGATATCCGTTTTCGGTCTCGACGGGTACGATGTCCTCGGCGCGCTCAACGACGAGCAGCCAGGCGTCGGGCCGGTGACGGTCGGGCGAGAACTGGCCGGTCGCTTCAACCGCCGTCCCCTTCGAGAGTGGCAAAAGCGGCTCATGAGAGCTGAGCATGAGTGTCTGATTTGGCGTACGATCGTCGCGCAACTGGAGGAGGTGCTCGGAGTGGATCTGATCGACGACGCAATGGACCACCGTGACGGGCCTGTTCGCGTATCGTTGCGGCGACGCTAACAGTATCGGGATGGGGACCGCGTCGCCGTGCGGCAGTGACACGCCATTGGTGGGTGCGCCGTGTGGGGCCGGGATTCTCCCGCCGCCGGGCGGCGCCCCGCCGCGCTCCGCTTCGTGCAGTTCACTGGTCACGGTATAATGGCCCGCGGCGGTGGTGGCGACGATGAAGAGGGCGACGGCGATGATCGGCGCGAGGAACGCCGCGCGGCGCGAGAGCGAGAGGCGCCGCCGCATGCGAAATTGCGCCTGAAGGAGCGATGCGGTCAGGATGGCGGCGGGTGGGACGAGCGGCATGAAATAGCGGATATCCTCGACGATGCGGCTCAGCACCCAGCTCTGCGAGAGGTAGATGACGAGCGTGACGATCATCCAATAGAAGAGCGCGATGACAACGGGCTTCCGGTAAAAAAGCCAGATCGCGGGGAGTGCGGCAAAGAAGATGGGGACGAAGATGAGGAGATAGGCGAAGATATATGGCGCGTTCTCGCGATCGGCCTCGGACCATTTGAAATAGTGCGCGAAGAACGATTCTTCCGGCTCGTAGTCGCTCAGCGTCTGGTTGCCGCTTGCGTTGGTCTCGACCATGGCCCGAATCGTCTGGCTTTGGTAGCCTGAATTGAACGGTCCGCCGAAATAGGTCGCATTGTACGCTATGAGCATGGCGCCCACGGCGGCCATGCCCAGTGTCAACGGGACGAGGATGGCGAACCAGACGGCGCGGTTCTCTCTTGCAAAGATGCGCCGCACGAGCTCTAAGAACTGCTTATGGCTCCCTTCCCTTCGTTGCTTCTCATCGCTTCCCGGCGCAGCTCCCACACTGTTCTTGAGCGTGATGCCGAGGACGACGATGTATGGCATGGCGCATGCGACGATGGTAGAGTAGCGCATGGTGACGGCGATACCGAGGAGCAGCCCCGCCAACGCAGCCAGCGCAACCGCACTGAGCGTTCCGCGGTATGATGGCACCGACGCGCCGTGCGTTGGGTCGCGGATCTGTTCGCGGTGTCGGTCGAGCGCGACGAGCGTGACCCACAGCCCGCCCATGGCGAACGCGGTGGACGCCAGATCGCCCATCCATTGCCCGAAATAAAGTTCGAAGGTGATGCCGTTGACGATGACGAGCGCGGTTGCGGTGGCGGCGACCTTCCAGTTGAAGATGCGCCGCGCGACGCCCCAGGTGCTAAAAGAGAGGAGGAGCATGATGAAGAACCCGAAGGCGGACTGGAGCCCGAGAAAGATGAGCGCGGCGATGAGGACCGACGGCCCCGGCGGCCAGTGGTTGACATAGTGATACGACCCGTCGACCTCGGCCACGCCGGACGCCAGCGGCGGGTCGTATCCGTCGACGGTCTTTTCTGCGATGAGCCGATGCTGGCCGGCGCGAAGCTCGGCCTCGAAGATGAGCGAACCCTCGCTATCCGTTTTCCCCATCGCGATGGTCCGGTTGATCGCACGGTGGGTGATACGGCTGATCGTCGCCCCTTCCACCGGCGTACCGAAGGTATCGGTAACGGTGACGGTGATCCGGTAGGTATTGTTTATTGCGACGATACAATCGCCGCGCGCGTCGGTGAACGCAGCAACTTCGCCATGTATCACCTTCAACCCACGCACTCGGCTCGTGTTGCCGTCGTCGAGCCGTACGCCGACCCTCGCGCGCTGCCGCTCGCCGTTCGGCAACTGGACCATGCCGGTCCCGTTCGTGCGCCCGATCGGCTTCCCGTCGAGGAAAATGGTGGCGTTCGTCACCGGTGTGGATCCGGCGCCGTTGGTCCGCGGCCGCATGACCGTCACATTTCGCCCGAGCGCGCGATCGGTGAGCGCGGTCGTCTCGACCGTCGGGTGGATCGTGTACTGCCCCATGCCCATTTTCGCATCGACGATTTCGGTGACGATCAGCGGGGTGCCGTTCGGTTCGTCCCGCACCACGATCTCCAGCGGGAAGCGCCCGAACGGGATATCGTAGTGGATACACCCTCCCGTGGCGTTCGTGCGGTTCGTGGTCCTCGCACCGTTGGCTTCGATGATCGATACCTTCGCACCCTCGATCGGCGTTCCATTGGACCAGCGTACGACGATATCGAGATCATTCTTGCGCCAGCCGGCGTCGCGGTCATCGAGCGTCCATACGAGGTCGATCGCGTTGGCCGCAGCCTCGGTGGAGAACTGGGTCGGTTGGCGGTACCTCCCGCTCACCTTCTCCATCGGTAACGAGTAGTGGCCATCGGTATAGAGCACCGCCCAGCCGTAATACCCCTCCTCGTCCTTGAGATGCGGCTCTGTCCGGCCGACGCCGTGCTCGATGGGGAGGATGAAAAGGGAGACGACGGCGAAGAGGACGCAGAGGAAGACGATGGCGCGCTCGCGGTTGAGTTTCGCACCGTCCGCGGGCTGCCAGAGCTGCGCAATGAACGCACGTACACCTTCTTTTCTATGGTCCAACCCCATCATCGGATCGAACTGGGAAGGGATATAAAATGTTTGGCGCCGTCGGCGTCCGTTCCTTTTCTCTCACCGTTGCCCACCATGAGAGGGTGCACGGTTCCATTCCTTTTCTCGCCGCCGGTCATTCAACCCAACTCTCACCGCCTCTATTATAACCGGTCATGCGAAAAGCAAAATAGTCCGTTTCTTGTCCCCTTTTCACACTGTGAACGATCGTGATACCGATGTCGAACGAGGAAGTGATCGTTGCAACGGATCTCGTCAAAGTCTACCCCGGTGGTGTTCGTGCCGTGGACGGCGTCAGTTTGACCGTCCACCGTGGCGAGGTGCTCGGGCTCCTCGGCCCGAACGGCGCTGGCAAGACCACGATGATCGATATGATGGTGGGGCTGCTGAAACCCACCGCGGGAACGGTCGAGATCGATGGCGAGTCGATCCGTGCAGGATCGGCGGTGGTGAAAGAGAAGGTCGGCGTCTGCCCGCAAGCGCTCACGCTCTGGGACCGGTTGACCGTTGCCGAGAACCTTCGCCTCATCGGCGAGATGTACGATGTCCCCCATGGGCGGTTGCGGAAGAATATCGATTCGCTCCTCTCCGCGCTCCAGCTCGAGGATAAACGCGACGCGCGGGTGACGGCGCTTTCGGGCGGGATGAAACGGCGGCTCAACCTCGCCCTCGCGCTGGTGCACGACCCCGAGATCGTGCTCCTCGACGAGCCGTCGCCGGGGCTCGACCCGCAATCGCGGTTGGTGCTCTGGGAATTCATCGAAAATATCCCGAAACGTGGTGAGAAGACGGTGATCCTCACCACCCATTTCATGGAAGAGGCGGACCGGCTCAGCGACCGTGTGGCCATTATCGATCACGGGAGGTTACTCGTCGACGATACGCCGGACGAGCTGAAAAAGAGCATCGGTGAGGGCGATGTGCTCGAACTCGCGTTCGAGCGCAACGCGGACCTCGAGGCGGCGGCGCGCGATTTTAGCGAGCGTGACGATGTCGTCTCCGCCGCCGTCGCCGGCGGGCGCGTGGTACTCCATGTTCTCGACGCGATGCACCGCCTTCCCGAACTCTTTGCCTTCGTGAACGACCACGGCAGCGAGGTAAAGGATGTGCACTACCGCGGTAATACGCTGGAGGATGTATTCATTTCGCTCACTGGAAGGGGGTTGCGGGAATGAGATGGGCGGCGATCATGCGCAAGACCGGGAAGGAGCTGCTTCGCGACCGGAGCGCGCTTTTCTTCTCCATCCTCTTTCCGATCATCTTCATTATCGTCTTCGGGCTCGCGTTCGGGTCGTTCACCGGCGGCAATACGACCTACGATATCGCGATCATCAACCTCGATGAAGGGATGGTGATCAACGGCACCAATGTCAGTTACGGCGACCTCTTTGTGGGGACGCTTTCGAATTTGACCTATACGAATACCGAGGGTGAGAATACCTCGCAGCATGTGTTCGATGTCAGGACCGACTACGATCGCGCCGAGGCCGAGGAGAGGGTGCACGACCGCGCGCTCACCGCGTACCTCGTCATTCCGCGCAATTTCTCGGCTGCGGTGGTCAACGAAGGGATGAAAGCGGTCCACGCCGCTATCGGCGCCGAATTGGAGGCCGCGCTCTCCGGCGGCGAGAACGCCACTGGTGAGAGCCCAAGCCCATTGGCGGCGCTGTTCGGAACCAATGGGGGAACGAACGGGACGGGCAATGGTAACGGTACCGGTAACGGTACCGGTGCACCGGAGGTTGACGAGAATGCCACGGCTGCGGTCTCGATCCACGGCGACCCGGGGAGTGCGTCGTTCTTTACGGTCAGCGGTTTTCTCGAGGGGGCGACGAACGCGTTCGTCGATCGGACCACCATCGAGTTCGTCGCGCGGGTCCAAGATCAGTTGCCGCTCAAGATCGATGCGCGCCAGCAAGCGCCACATGTGACGGTGGGAAGCGAGGCCATGGCGGTCTCTCAGTACTCACCGTTCGATTATCAGGTGCCCGGTCTGATCGTGTTCGGGTTATTGATGAGCGGGAACGCGGTGGTCATCTTCCTCGCCAAGGAGGAGAGCCGCGGGACGCTCACGCGGCTGAAGCTCTCGAAGATGCGCGCGTTCGATCTCGTCTTCGGCAGTACCGTCACCTTCACCATCCTCGCCGTGGTGCAAGTGCTCATCCTCGTCGGCGTCGCGTTCCTCATCGGCTATCATTACCATCCGAATGCGAACATCTTTCTCGCCGTTATCCTCGGGCTCCTCGGCTGTATCGCCACGGTGGCGCTGGGGATGATCCTCGCCGCACTGGTGCAGAACGAGGATCAAGCCGGGAGTATCGGTCCG
>CAZSUE010000191.1:0-7980 GCA_964609045.1 uncultured archaeon
AGTGCGTTCTCCACTTCGTACCCGTCCGGGATGCCGTCGCCATCGCTATCTGGATCTTGCGGGTCGGTGCCGTTGTGGTATTCGGCGAGATCGCTCAGTTGGTCCTCATCTGCATCGGTACTGGTGCTATCCGCGAGCGGGTCCAATGCGTTTTCGATCTCCCAGCCATCGGGCGCACCGTCGGCGTCACTATCTGGGTTTTGCGGGTCAGTCTCGTTCAGGAACTCCGAGACATCGCTCAGCCCGTCCTCATCTGCATCGGTACTGGTGCTATCCGCGAGCGGGTCGAGTGCGTTTTCGACCTCGTACTCGTCCGGGATGCCGTCATCGTCCGAATCTGCATCTTGCGGATCGGTGCCGTTGAGGTACTCGGCGAGATCGCTCAGTTGGTCCTCATCTGCATCGGTACTGGTGCTATCCGCGAGCGGGTCCAATGCGTTTTCGACCTCGTACCCGTCCGGGATGCCGTCATCATCACTATCTGGATCTTGCGGATCGGTGCCGTTGCGGTATTCGGCGAGATCGCTCAGTTGGTCGTTATCGGCGTCCGTGGTCGAATTATCAGCCAGTGGGTCCAATGCGTTTGCGAGCTCGTACCCGTCCGGGATGCCGTCGCCGTCGGTGTCCGCGTCCCAAGAATCGGTGCCGTTGAGGTATTCGTCGAGGTCGTCGAGCCCGTCGCCGTCCGCGTCTATGGTGGGATAGTAATCCGCTATCGAGTAGACGGTGAAGAGCGTGTCCCCGATGCCGTCCGAGCCCGAGAGGTTCTGGCCGGGACCGCTGAACTCGTCTACGCCGGTGTAGGTGTCCCAGTAGTTCCCGCCGACCGGGTAGCTCGCGTTCCAGTGGTTGGGGCCGTTGGTATCGCCATGGATCTGGTTGTCGAAGAAGATGTTATGGTAGACGAGATTGCCCAGGCCCTTGGTGGCCATCCCAGCGAAGCCGCGGCCGATGATGTTGTGGGTGAAGAGGTTATCGTTCGACTCATCGACGATCCCGCCGATGGAGTTGTCCACGATCTCATTGCCCGTGACGGTGTTGCGGTGGGATCCTACGATGTTCAGCCCGAGATGAGATCTGCTATTGGGGGAGTTGCAATTGTCGATGGTATTATCGATCATGCTGTTATCATGGGAAGAAAATAGATAGATGCCCGCCTCCAAGCACCCGGTGACACGGGAACCTTCAATGGTGGAGTTGTCCGTCTCATAGAGGTAGATACCATACTGGGTCCCGTTGACGAAACAATCGGAAACGGTGATATTCGAGCTGTAGAACAGTTCCATCAGAGAAAGTTCCTGGCCCTCGATGGAGATCGAGGAACAATTGACCAGTATGATCTCGGCTGCGTTCTCGGCGGGAGATATGGCGGCGCCGTTTTGGTCCGAAAGATAGATCAATGGCTCCCCGTCGACCGTGTTGGTATCATCGAATGTATGCGTGTCGAAGTGTTCCCGGAGGCTCCCTTCAAGGTGCAGCCCTGTCGGACCCATAGCGTTGCCGGTCACGGTCGCCATTGGAGATCTGTCCAACAGGATCGAATACATCTCGGACCCTGAAACCGAGTTGCCGGAGATGACGAGACCGTCGCTGCGAGAGATATCCATCCCGGTATCGCTGGCGCCGATCGTGTTGTTCGAAACGGTCAACGAACCGCACATGTAACTATAGAGGCCGTTTCTGCCGCCCGTGAGCGTGTTATTGACGATGGTAAGGCCGTTGATGGTATTGGCATGGATGCTGTCGTAGTCATGGTCCATTATCTGGTTGTGGCTGATCGTGACATTTTCCATACTGTATACAACGACGCCCTCGTCCCCGTTCGCGATCACGTTCTCCCGGATGCTGGTGTCGCTCGAACCGGAGACCACGATGCCATCGTTGCCCTGGTCGGTGATCGAATTTCCACAAATCACAGTATGCTCCGATTCGAAGATCTGGATGCCATAGTAATTATCGAAGATGGTGTTTTGCTCGATCGTACCGTTCGTCACCCCATAAAGGTCGATGCCCCCGTAGCTCGCGTCCGAGATCGTGTTGTTCATGATCGTGATCCGGTCGGAGGTTTGGATGGCGATCCCGTAGCAGTTGTTATCCGAATCCGAGATGGTGCAGTTGGTGATGGTGACGCGGTGCGAGTTGGCCACGATGACGCCGTAGGCGGTTTGGGTGATGTTCAGGTTGGCGATATCGATATTGTCGCCGCCGATATCGACCCCGGCGGTGTGCGACCAATCGGTGTTGTTGGTGAGTGTCATGTTGCGGACGGTGACCCAGTCGGCCTCGATGCGCAATACGTCGTTGGCACCGCCGGCGTCGATGATAGTGTTCGAAGCGCCAGCGCCTTCGAGCGTGAGGCTCTTTTCGATGACGACGCGTTCGGCGTAAGTGCCCGCGGCAACGGCGACCGTGCCGTTGACCTGCGCCGTATCGATCCCGGCCTGTATCGTGTCGAAGCGGTTGAGGCCCCAGCCCGGCGTGGATCGATCGAAATCGTCATCGACAACGACCAGCCCGGTGTCCAATGACAGATCTGAGAAGGAGCCGACTTCCACATCCGCGACCGAGGGAGCGGCCTCGACAGCGCCAACCCCATCCTCTGCGATCGAGTAGAACGCGTAGTAGCCGTCCCCCGTCGAAAAAGAGTACGACCACTCCCACGGTGCTTCGCTGTCGGTGTCGAAGCATTGCCAGTCGGACCAGCTAATGTTATCCGCGCTGTGGCGGGAATAGAGTGAAACGCTCGATACACCACTGCCCAAGTCGGAAGCCGTGGCCGCAAGCGCGATGGAGCTGGCATTATACCACTGCTGGGCAGGCTCATCCACCGACGAAACCGGTGCGGTGGTATCCACACCCACGAGCGCTTCGGCAGCGGATTTATCCCCCTCGATGTTGCTCACGCCGTCCGTCGCGAGGGTATGGAATTGGTAATGTCCGTCGCCATCGGGGTGGTCGAAGTACCATTCCCACGGTGCGTCGCTATCGGTCTGGAAAAGCTGCCAGTCGGACCAGCTCGCATTATCCACGCTATGGCGGTAGGAGAGTGAAACGCTAGCCACCTCGCCCTCGGTATCGTTGGCGGTGGCGTTCAGGGTCAAGGCGGACCTGTGCCAGTAATCGTCAACGGGCGCGCAGGTGGAGGAAGGCGGCGAATTATCGAACGAGAAGTCGGCGGAGGACGAATCGTTGGCAATATGGCCAACGATGTCCTCGACCTGGACCTTGACGCGGTAATCGGAGCCGTCGGCGAGGCCCGAAGAGTCCCACATGTAGGAGCCGTCGTTGGGCTCGCCGGTCGCCAGGGGCTGCCAGGTCGCGCCGCTATCGTCGCTGTAGAAGATATCGATCGGATAGTTGGGCAGCTGGAGGTTATCCGAAGCGGTCCAGCCGATCTCGACCTCGCCGCCGTTGAGACTACCTGCGGCGGGTGAGTGGACGGAGACCAAGGGCGCTTCGGTATCGAGTGTGAAGCTCTCCTTTGCAGGGGTGGCATCGCGGTTGCCGATCTCGTCCACCGCTCGCGCTTCGAGGGTGTAGGCAACCCCATTCTCCCAGCTCGGAAGAGAGGAGGCGTCCCAGCTCTCGTAATTGCTCGAGAAACTGGTATTGGCGTCGAACCAGACAGGGCCGGCTTGCCAATCGGTTCCGTTCCAGAAGCCGTCATCCGAGTCCCGCTGGATCCGCATCTCCACCTTGGCGAGCCCGCCGTAGCTCTGGTCCATAGCATACCCTCCGATCGACGGCACAACGCTGTAATGATCGTCCATATAGTTGATGCTGGTCAAGGGGTCCTCATTCGCGATGCTGAACTGCTGCTGCGAAGAGTACGGGCTCGGCTCGCCGTTGTGGTCCCAGGTCATGATCTTCCAGTAATAGGTCCCATTCTCGACCAGATCCGATCCATCGTAGGAGACGATGGAGTCCGAGGAATAGATATTGCCGGTATCCCAGAGGTTTCCGTTATCTGAGGAGAGGTTTGCGCAAGTGGAGGCGACAAGTATCCTGTACGCGGTCTGTTCGTCGCCGTCGTTGGGGTCCGAGAAGGTCCAGTTCAGCTCCGGGTAGAGATCGGTCACGTCGTCCGGCTCCGTCTCGCCCTCGCAGCAGAGGTTCTCCGGGGCAAAGGGCGCCTCGTTGAGGTCGATGACGGGGATGGTCAGATACGCGGTGGCCGCGTTCCCGGCGGCGTCCTCGACTTGTACCTCTATCTGGTGGCTTGGCTCTGTTTCGTAGTCGAGCACCGCCCCGGTGGCGACCAGGACGGTGTATACCCCGTCATCGAGGGCGAGTTCGAAGGTTCCTCCGTCGTCGTCGAGCAGCGAGAAGACGAGTTCGTCGTCGGCGATCACTCCGTCCTCGGCGCGAAGCGGTGCGACGAGCGTCCCGCCGGGCGCGCGCTCGGGCACCGCCGCGGTGATGTTCTCGACGCCGCCGTCGAAGACCTCCCATGCGAACAGGCCGGGATGGCCGATATTGGAATAGTTCTCGAGATCGAGGAACGCGGCGGTCCCCGAGGCGTTCACCTCGCCGTAGGTTGCGCCGTCGCCGGCGGTCCAGCCGGCGGTGGGGTACTCGCCCGGGTCGTTGGGCATCCCCCGGATCCAGCTGATATTCTCGTAGCGGATCTCGATGACGAAATCGCCCGGGCCGGTGCCCAGCGCATGGAGCCGTATCTGGAAAGTATTGTATCCGGAGCCGTCCCCTGGCTCCGGGTCTTCATAGGGTGCGACCTCGTGATAGGTGATCGTGACCGTATCGTTGGCATCGTCCTCGTGGATATAGACCGTGCCGCCACTTTCGACATTGAGATCGTCGTACTGCGCGGCGACCATGGGCCCGTCGGTGTAGCCCGGGATGCCGTCGGGGTTGAACGACCACTGCGGGTGGCCGAAGGTGATATACCCGTTCGACCCGACATAGATGCTATCGTAGGTCTCGGCGCCGAACTTGAGCCCGCCCTCGATGGTGTCGTTGATGAGGTATTCGGCGGTGTTATCGTCGTCCCATGGGCCCCCCTCGGCGAACACGACCTCGCCGAAGGGCTCGACCACAGCATTGCCCGTGACGGCGGTGAACGGGATCGGCTGGCCGAAGCTGATGTTCGACGGTGCGCTCGTATCCAAGGCGGCTTGCGCCTCCGCCGTATCTTTCATGGCCTCCGTGTTGTTCGCGTCGTCGGTGGCGATGGAGTGGAACTGGTAGTGCCCGTCGCCGTCGGGGACGGAGAACGACCATTCCCACGGTGCTTCGGTGTCGGTCGCGAACGCGGTCCAGTCGCCCCAGGTTACGTTTTCGCTGCCGTGGCAATACATGAGCGTCACCTCGACCACGTCGCCCTCGACGTCGGAGGCGCTGGCGGTGATCTCGAGCGGCGATGTGGTCTGCCAGTACTGCGAGAGGTTGTCCACCGAAGAGGTGGGCGGCTCCTCGTCCATGGCCGTCGGCGACTCCCGGGAGGGACCGCGGTTGCGCGTGGCGCTTCTTGTTGGCGTGGAGTGGTGGAGGTTTTCTGCGCTGCAGCTATCGTCGTTTCCGTTCGTTCCGTCGTTGATCTGCGAGAGCCCCGCAAAGAGGACCAGTGCGAGGAGGAGAACCAATGTTGTGTGCAAAAGCCATTTCATGCTACCATCTCGTTTGATTATACGTTATATTGGGACATTTGGGTGAGGGGCACCCCCTCACCTCGACCGCAATAATAGGATGGAGATGATAGCTAATGAAGGACGAGTTTGGCGCCTTTTGTCGGTATTTAGTATTTATGGTAGCGAGATTTACAGCTGCGGGGTTTACAACCAACCCACGATCGCGCATCATCCGATGCGGGTGGTGCACGAAACGACCCTCGATCTGAGAACGCGGGGGCGTGAAGAAAGTCGAGCATATGCTGCAGAGCGTCTACGAAACTAGCTAGTTCGTTGCGTGGAAATATAGAATAGGATAGAATAATTTCTCATAGTTACGATATTTAGGTGGCAAAGGACGCTGAGCAGATGAGTGCATAATTCAATTAAAAAAGTTCGTGGTTAAGGCCTCATACCAGCAAAGCCCCTATTTAATAGATCTTTTGGCGAAAGTATAAATAACAGTCCCTTAGAATGGAATGCGCCTTCAACGCCGGATGCCCGTTCGCGTGTCTATTCGATATCATTTTACCCTATGCTCGGCGGTTCAGCTCATTCTACTTATTGGATCGAACAGTAGACTAATTCGCCAGACGCGGTTCGGCTCCTCGTTCCATTTGGGACCCCGCGAGGAAAATGTCACCTCTCGCTCCCCCTCTGGTGCGCGCTCACGATATGAGGTCAAGAACGGAGCCGATCACCCATCGCGCGGCTGTTAGCTCACCGCGGGAAAGCACAATTCGAACACCGCACCCTCATCCCCACGCCCCCCCTCAGTCTCAGTCTCAGTCTCAGCCTCAGCCTCAGTCTCAGCCTCGCCCTCGCCCTCTCGACCCACATAACGGATCTGACCGTTGAAGGAGTTCACGATCTCCTTACAGATCGCGAGCCCCAGCCCCGTGTTCTGCCCCTTTTCGTTCGTCTTGGTCGAGAAGAACGGTTCGAAGATATCGTCGATGTGTTCCAATGCGATCCCCGGCCCGGTATCGGCGAATCGCACGCGCACGAGGCCGTCGGGGGTCTCGTTCGTTTCGACCTGTATCGTGCCGCCGTCGCCCATCGCCTGCTTCGCATTGATCATGAGGTTCAAGAATACCTGCTGGAGCCGGATCGGATCGCCGTATATCATCGGTCGTTTGAGATCGAGATCGGTCTCGACGGTGATATTCTGGAGCGAGAACTGCCGTCCGAGCATGGAGATGGTCCGATGCACGATCTCGTTGATATCCACCGACACTTTTCCCCGCTCGCGCTTTTGCGCAAAATTCAGTAGATTGGAGATGATCGTCGCGGCGGCGTCGATATTGCGTATGATAATATCCAAATAACGCTTCCCCTTCGGACCATGATCGAGGTTCGACAATAACTGGCCGTACATCTTGACATTGGTCAGCGGCGTGTTGATCTCGTGGGCGATGCCGGTGATGATCTGGCCCAGTGCGGCCATTTTCTCGGCTTGGATGAGCTGGGTGGATTTGTTCTCGAGCTCCTCGGTCCGTTTTTGGACCAATTCTTCGATCTCTGCGGTCTGTTCCATGAGCTGGCGATTGGCGAAACTGAGTTTTTGAATGAGATTGGAAGTGAGCATTCGCAATCGCGCCCGTTCCGCGGTCTCGCGCAGTGCACGATCGAGCTGATATTTATCGAACGGTTTAATGACATAGTCGTCCGCACCCTTGCGCACGATCTTGGCTGCGACCTCTTCGGAACCGAACGCCGTCATGATGATGACGCCCATCTGAGGTGTATTGTTCCGGATATACTCGAGCACTTCGATCCCGTCGGCGTAGGGCATCTGGATATCGAGGAGCGCGAGGAGGAAATCCTCTTCTTCCACCAGCTCGATGGCGCGCTTCCCGTTCTTTGCCACCACGATCCGATAGCGATCGCCCAGCCGCATTTTCAATATCTCGACCATATCGGGGCTGTCGTCGGCGATGAGTATCTTCTCCAGCACCGGGGTCTCGGAGAGGTCCTCCTGCTCGAGAATGTCGAGCACTTGCTTTTGGAAAAGGGCGGTATCGATCGGTTTGGAGAGGAATGAGACGCCTTTGAGACGCTTGAGCTCTTCGTCCCACCTCTTCACGCCCGAGCTCAACCCGCTCGAGGTCTTATCGGTAAAGAGGATCTGGCTGAGGAAGAGGACCGAGGTCTCTTTCAGTTCCGGATCGGTGCGCAGTTTCCTCACGATCTCGACGACGTCGAACCCCGGCAGGATCAGCTCCATGATCAATAGGTCGCACCCGTTGCGAAAGACCTGCGCCAGCCCCTCTGTTGGATCGTCGAAGATGGCGATATCGAAGCGCGAACTGTCCAATGCACTTTTGCAACGTTCCAAGGCGCTCGGATCAGGATC
>CAZSUE010000192.1:0-7965 GCA_964609045.1 uncultured archaeon
GGCACCAACTCCCAGTTCCCTAACCCCCAACCCCCTCCCCAGGCCCATACCATTTTATAGCCAGAGCGAATAGCGATGCCTCCTGCGAGCATTCCAGAGGGAACTGCCATGGTCATTCGGAAACAGTATCGAGAGTATGAGTCCAGCATTCTTACACCGTATGCGATGCACGGCTCTGATACGGCGGGTCGCGTCTACGACGAACCGTCGCGCGCGTATCGGTCGCCGTTCCAACGCGACCGCGACCGTATCATCCACTCCAAGGCGTTCCGTCGCATGATGTACAAGACCCAGGTGTTCGTGTTCCACGAGAGTGATCATTTCCGGACACGGATGACCCACACCATCGAGGTGACGCAGATCGGTCGTTCTTTGGCACGCGCCCTCTACCTCAACGAGGACCTCACCGAAGCCATCGGGCTCGCGCACGACCTCGGCCACACCCCGTTCGGCCACGCGGGCGAGAGCGCGCTCAACACGCTCATGGAGGCGCACGGGGGTTTTGAGCACAACGCCCACAGCCTCCGCGTGGTGGACCATCTCGAGGAACGCTATCCGAACATTCGCGGGCTGAACTGCACCTACGAGCTCCGTGAAGGGATCGCGAAGCATCGCTCGAGCTACGACACCCCCCAGATTAACGAGTTCGACCCCTCGAAGCGCGCCACGCTCGAAGCACAGGTGATCAACATCGCCGACGCCATCGCGTACAACAACCACGACCTCGACGATGGTATCCGTAGCGGCATCATCGCACTGGACGATCTCGAAGCGATACCGATCTGGGCCGACACCTCTGCGGCGGTGCGAAAGGAGCACCCGGGCGCATCGGAGCGGACCACGCTCCACCGCACCATTAGCCAGTTGATCAACGACCAGATCTCCGATACGATCCTCACCACGCAAGATAACCTCGAGGTGAACGATATCCAGTCGGTGGAGGATGTGCGCTGTGCGCGGGACGACCTCGTCCAGATGAGCCGCGAGATGGCGGCGCGGGTGAAAAAGATCCAAAATTACCTCTACGATAATCTCTACTTCCATCCACAGGTGGTGCGTATGGCGGAGAAGGCGAAGAGGATCATCAGCGAGCTCTTCGACGCCTATCTCTCGAACCCGCGCCAGCTCCCGATCCGCTACAAGCGCAGGCTCGACGACGCCAGCGCGCACCGCGTGATCGCGGACTATATCGCGGGAATGACCGATCGGTACGCGCAAGATGAATATCGTCGCTTCTTCTTCCCACTCGAAAGGGTTTAATGTACCGAGACTATACGCCACCCAGACACGCTCTATCCCAATGATCCAATCCAACTAGGTGAAACGATGAAATTGATCCTACTGAGCCCGCCCGGCGGTGGGAAAGGCACCCAGGCCAAGCGTTTGAAGGACCATTTCGACATCCCGCACATCTCCACGGGCGATATTCTCCGCAACGCCATCGCGGAGGAGACGCCACTGGGAACGAAAGCGAAGGAATATGTGGAAAGCGGCGGTCTCGTCCCCGACGCGGTCGTCGTCGGGCTCGTCGAGGAACGGCTCAAAGAGGACGACACCGCCAACGGGTATATCCTCGACGGGTTCCCACGCACGGTGGAGCAAGCCAAAGCACTCGACGGGTTCGCCGATATCGACGTCGCCGTCCAGCTCGACGTCGACGACGAGACGGTGATCGAGCGCCTTACCGGTCGGCGCTCATGCAGGGACTGCGGCGAGATCTATAACCTCGGGTTCAACCCGCCCGAGGAGCACGATGTTTGCGATAAATGCGGCGGTGAGCTCTATCAACGCGACGATGATAAAGAAGCGACGATCCGGCACCGGCTCGAAACTTATAAAGACCAGACCGAGCCGCTGCTCGAGTATTATCGCGACCAGTCGAAGCTCGTCACCGTTGACGGCAAGGGCGACATCGACGAGATCTTCGACAACCTCGTCACCGCGCTCGACGCGCTGTGAACGCACTGCAACGGCCGCCTTGGACATCTGATCCGACGTTGAGAATAGCATGCCGACCGCCACTCTCTTTCGCGGCCGCATCGGTAGTTACATGTCCGCGCGGTCGGTTCTCCTACAAGTACTTTACCCGCAAGAGCTATATAGTACCCCCTCCACCACCCACATAATGGCCGGAGGGAGTTCGAAGAACAGGGCACGCGGTTGCTCGAGCTCAAATAGCATGATACGATGAGCGACCTCGTCGAGCACGCCGTTGCACTCTCTGTCGATTCACTCGAAAAACAGTTCGCCGCACGGCGGCGGCGTACTCGCGAAACGGATCGAGATAATGAAAAGGATGCCGTCGATCGCGAGTCGGCACACTCGCATTTCCATATAAAGAGAGAGGCAGAAACAGGTACGCTCCCCCCTCCATCGTGCGAAAGAATGGGGGCGGGGCGGGGTGTCCACACTTTACCCTTCACGCTTCACACTTGTTCCCCCCTCCATCGTGCGAAAGAATGGGGGCGGGGCGGGTGCCCACACTTTACCCTTCACGCTTCACACTTTACAATTCTTTTCATACTCCCGCATACGGATCGGCCCAGAGATCGCCCTCGGGCTCATCTGCTCGCTCTTCGAGCCGATCCAATGATTCTCTACAGGTGCAGATCGCATCGACGAGATGCTCCTCGTCGAGATGCTCGCCGAAGATGCGGACCAGTTCGGGGAAGAGCGCGGTGAGGAGGAGGTGCACCTCCTCGCTCTCGATCGTGGAGACGGTCTGACCCACCATCTGCGGGACGACCTTCGACGCCATCTTGGTGAGGTCGGGGGCCTCGAGCGCCTCGATGAACTGCTCGATCAGTGCGGGAAGCAACAGCTCGGCCATGTTCCGAAGATCTTTCGAGCTGATATTTTCAAAGAGGATCGGCATGAGCCGCTCCATGATCGCGACGCGTTCGTCGACGCCCATACCAGTAAAGCGCCATCGCACGACAGATTCGAGCATACCCATTGAGGCACCGGCTCTGCCGAAGCGGTCCTATATATAAGAATGTTGGGGCCACGAACGGTGGGGCCAGTACCTTCTTTGCACACCGATCGTTCATTCGTTTTTCACAGTGTGAAGCGGCGCGCGGGCGGCGTCATGGGCGGCGACGCGAGAGGGCGGTCATCGAGACGACGATGATGACGGTGGCAAGAACGAGGGTGGCTTCGAACCCGAAAAGGAGATGTGTGGGCGGTGCACCCTTTGGCGCATCCACCGCCGTGGTATTGGCAGGAGCGGGCGAAGCGACGATCTCCACCCGTTCCAGCACGATGTCCTCCACGGGACGGTCCTTCAATAACGGCCGGCGGTAACCCCAGGTCTCGGTGGACGCGATGGCGCGGACGACCTCCATCCCCTCGACGACGACACCGAACACCGCGTAATCGCCATCCAGCCCATGCTGTGGACCGTCGCAGAGATAGAACTGGCTCGAGGCGCTGTCCGGGTCCGACGAGCGCGCCATCCCTACCGCGCCGTCGATATGGGTTAGCTCGTCGCAGACCTCTAAAGGAATGGTCTCGTCGGAGCCGCCGGTACCGTCATCGTACGGGAAATCGTTCTTGCTATTGGGGTCGCCGGTCTGGATCACGAAATCGTCGATCACGCGATGGAACTTGCATCCGTCATAGAACCCGTCCTCGGCCAGCGCAATGAAGTTCGCGGTGGTGATCGGGGTGAGGTTCTCAAAGAGGATGAACTCGATCACACCCTCGCTCGTGGTCAATAGCGCGTGGCGGTTGGGCGCCGTGACATTATCGTTCGGTTCAGGCGCCGCGTCGACGGCCTCGGTGTCGGCACCGGCCGCATTGTCGTGCGTTCCTGCAGTGACATGGGAGACCGTTGTTGCCGTGGGGCTCAGAAGAAGAACGAGGAGGAGCGTTATGATTGCAGAGACGCGCATGAGCGCGGGTCGTTGATCAGATCGAGAGGTGGAAACGAATGTCGTCATAGGAGGTCAGCCTCTTTCGTACATTGTGACTGCGATGATGATGATGATGACGGAGATGATGACGGAGAGGGCGCGGGAGAGAGGGACGCGTGGGACGTTTGCTCAGCGTCGTCCGTGTACATCCCCTCCGTGGACCAGTAGGTGAGGAGGTGCTCGTAGGCGTCCCAGCCTATGATGGGGGCCTGACCGATACCGGGACAGAGCCGACAATAGATGAGGATATATTGCCCCTCGGTCCGACGCCGATGGATGGCACGGAAGGGGAAGAGATGGCAATAGATCGGCCGATGGTCGTAGATGGCGCACCTTCCGTCCTTTAGGAACTCGCACAGCTCCTCCGTCCCACGCAGCGGGATGACCTCGCTCTCTGCGCCCAGACAACACTGTGCACAGTCCTGACACCGGAACCGCACCTCACCCGGGATGAGGAGGTCCCAATATTTGTAGCCGGGGTTATACTCTCGCCAAGCGTCGGTGCGTGCTTCTTCCTCGATGATGCGGCGTAGCTTTCGACGGTCGAAGGTTCCCATATCATCACGGGGGGCGGTCCCGTATCGTGATCCCGATCGCGCGGCCGGGAGCGCTCACGGGACGGCCCACGGCGGTATTGGTGCGAGAGTATTCCAACTTTTTGCCCTGAAATGAAAAAGGGGCGCATGCGGCGCCGGTGTCAGTCGCGGTGGAGCCATATGCACACACGCGAGCCAATGTTACAGTGGAAATACGCACTGGCATCGGCCTGGTTACAGGCGAGTTCGAGATACTCGAAGCTCGATCGGAGGAAGAGCGGTTCACCCTGAAGAGCGTACGCATAGCTGGTGAGATAGGGGACCGTGTACGCTTCGCCCGCGACCTCGGCGTGGATATCGTCCCGCGGCTCGAAACGTTTGGCGAACATCTCGATGGGGATATTGGTGATACAGTTCCCGAACGGGTCGACGGCAATGATCTCGCCGCTGAGCATGGTGCTCGTCAGCTCGACCTCGGGGAAGGAGAAGAAGACGAGCTCGTCCGGGTACAGCTCGGGGCCGAACGCATGAATATCCACCCCGCTGGCGAGATGTGCGCCCACCGGTGCGAACATGTCCCGTGCATGGAAGGTATGTGAGACCTCGGGGAGGAGATAGTCCGGGTTCTCGATCTGGACGACGGTCTCGATCCCGAGCCGTCGTGCGATGGGCACGAGCAGCCCGTTATCCGGCCCGACGAAACTGTGACCGGGGCATTGGACCACCACTCCGCGCCGCTTAGAGCCCACACCGGGGTCCACCACGGCGACATGGACCGCCGGCGGAAAGAACGGGATGGAATGGAGGAGCGTGAGCGCGCCGACCTGGATATTCTGCGGCGGGATCGCGTGTGTGATGTCGACGAGAGAGAGTGTGGGGTCGACCCGGAGCATGACACCCTTCATCACGGCGGGATAGTGGCCGGGCCCAAAATCGGTCATGATCGTCACGAGCGGCGAATCGGTCATTCGGTCGTGGTCGAAGTCGGATCCTTCGCGAGGTGTGCGCATGATAAGCCTCCATTTTCGTTGGTCGGTAGGGTTCGATGACGGGAGTCGGAGATTGCCCGAAACTGCCCGAAACTGTTACGATCCGCACCGAAACGCACTAAGCAGCAATATCGGCTTCGTTTCCGTGCGAAAACCTTATAATCCAACCGTTATATAATACCGCAGGTGTCAGTATGAATAAAAAAGTGGCGCTTCCGTTGACCGTACTCATCATTATTCTTCTCGCGCTCGCCGGTTGCTCCGATGAAGAAGGTGGCGGCGGTGAGCCGAAGAAAGAAGAAAAGAGCGCCACCCTCCCACCGATCTCCGGGTGGATCGATTCACCGGATTCCTCCGCGGAGAACCCACAACGTACGGTGGAGGGAAAGCTCTCCGCGAACCAGAGCGAGATCATCTCGGTCACCTTCGTACTGACATTCCAAGATAGCGATGAGAACCATTCGACCACGGACGAGGGCTCCGACCCCGACGAACTCGAACTGAAGGTCACGGGCTCGACCAGCGCTGGGCGGCGGATCAAAGAGATCAAGTCCGCGGCCACCGAAGGCGGTACCGGCAAGCTCGAGCTAACGGTGCCGGCACAGGCGAACCAAACGAGCGAGAGCGATGGCGAGAGCGATGGCGAGAGCGATGAGCCAGAGTTCGTCAACTCCAACCTCGAATACGAGATCAGCGGCAAGAAGTTCGGCGGTGGGAAGAACCCGACCGGACCCGGCGGCATCTTACCGGTGCCGTTCCTCGTCTACCTCGACCAGGGCGCCGCATACACGCTGGAGATCTCGTATCGATATCTCGCGCCGGTGGAGTAAAGGATAGCTTTTTGCTTCGAGCGACACCTATCGAGCCGTGGCGCAAGTGTGGCTGACCGAGAACGTTGGCGCGGCCGAACCTATATTTATGTTCTAATCATAAAGACTAAGTAATAGAACAACGGGCACCCGATATGAAATGGGTTGTCGGTCAGCCTCAAGTTGCAACTCTCTTTTTCCTTCTCCTCCCCTCTTTCTTCTTTCCACCCTTTACCCTTCACAGTTCACAGTTCACCCTTCACTCTCTTTCTACTGGAACTCGAACCGAAGGAATGCGCCGAGCCCGCCGAGCGCCTCGAGCTTTTCGCCCGCCTCGTGCACCGAGCTGATCACATGCACGGTGGCGCCGGTGGATTGCGCCGCCTCGTAGAGCTTCTCACCCCGCTCCTCTTTCATCACCCTATCGAGGACCAATAACGTATCCACGGCGGCGACCATTAGCGCGCGCTCCACTTCCTTCGGACCATAGGTCACCCGATCACTCTTGGCGATCCTTTCGAGCAGCTGTTCGACGAGCCGCGTCTCCTTCTCCATGCGCGACCCTTCGACCACCTTCCCGATCAACCCGCGCTTCATCGCCTCGTGGATGCCGGTGAGGCCCGCATGCGCGGTGCTATCGAGATAGAGCTCGATCTCGTCGTCGAGTGCGTCCTCGAGATAGTGGCGGAGGTCCTCCTTGATGAAACCGGGCCCGAGCACGATGATGGGGGGCGTGCGGTCCGCGCGCGAGAGGACGGCACGGACGGAAAGGAGGACCTCGGCGAAGAAGTCATCACGCGAGTCCTCACGTGTCTCGTACTGCTTGCCCATCCCCTGACGGTCGATGGAGGCCACCGTTTGCACGCCGTACTGATGGAGCACCGCCACGGTGGCGTTGTCGTCCTCGATGGCGATCAAAAGGGTATTGGGCTGGGTGGTGCGCCTCACCGCCTCGTTGATCTCTTCGAGATGAAATTGCGTCCAGCGTTCTTTTTGGGCCTCCAGTTCGTTGCCGGGTTCGAGGTTGAAGGTATGATGCGACCCGACGCTCTGCGGCCCCGCACGGATGACGCCCTGAACGCGCAGCCAGTTCGAGAACTCGTGGAACTTCAGCTCTTCGACCTCGATGGTCAACCGCATCTTGATGTTCTCCCCGCGACTCGATCGGATCATATCGTCGCGCGATTCTTCGCGGCGCGAGGTCAAAGTGGTCACATGGTCTCCCGTCTCGAGAACGGTGGCGAGGGTCCAGAGGTCGTCGAGAGTGTCGATATAGAGATGAAGCCATTGGCGATTGCGATCTTGCTCGAGTATCTGCACGGTGTTTGCTCCTTTTCGTTCACTGCAACCTCGACCCCCACCCCTTCATTTCATGTGGAACCGCAGGAAAAGGTACGTGTGCGCGCGAGATAAAGAGTGAAAAATAGGGAAGTGAATAAAAAATGTGGGGTGAAAAACGTACCCGTTAGCATATGGATTAAGTTCTATATATAATTTCTTCTCTTTGAAATTTTTTCGCTCATCAGATCAATCCAGTCGAAATAGCCAATTCTTTGCGCTTTGGCCAAAGAATGTCTAAAATTTGGGCATAGACGGTCGTTTCGGCATGTTCCACATGAAACGTAGGGGTGGGGGGGGTGAGCTAATGAAGAAGTTTGATGATCAGATCGCGATGGTGTGTAGCCCGAAGCGTTCGAGGAGCGCGTTCAGCTCATCC
>CAZSUE010000193.1:0-1570 GCA_964609045.1 uncultured archaeon
ATGGCGTATGGTGTATGGTGTATGGTGTATGGTGTATGGTGTATGGTGTATGGTGAGTGGTGTATGGTGAGTGCTGTATAGTAAGTGGGGTGCGGGTAGCGGGAAGCGGGAGATGGGGCGGAACCCGCTCCCCGCACACCGCTAACCGCTAACCGCTAACCGCACACCGCTCCCCGCTAACCGCTAACCGCTCCCCGCTAACCGCACACCGCTCCCCGCACCCCGCACACCGCTCCCCGCTAACCGCACACCGCTCCCCGCAAACCGCACACCGCTAGTCCTTTGTTTTTCATACCAATGATCCAATGAGCGCGTCCACCGCGGCGATGTACGCCTCTGCGCGCGCGTCCACTCCTATGGAGTGTCCGTTCAGGTCCGCCTCGACGATGGCGTCCAGAAAAGGGAGCACACCGATCAGAGGGAGGTCGAACTGTGCCACGGCGCGCTCGATGCGCGTCACCGCTGCAGGACTGTGCGCTTTGTTCATGACGGCGGCGAACCGCTCGATGCCGATATCCTCGCCGAGGCGCTTGATCTGGCGCGCGGTCTCCACCGAGCGCAACCCCGGCTCGACGACGATGAGGAGCAGATCGATATTCCGGGTCGTACCGCGCCCGAGGTGCTCCACGCCCGCCTCCATATCGAGGATGAGGATCTCCTCGCGTTTGGTAAGATGGTTGAGGAGCCGTTTCAAAAGCGCGGATTCGGGGCAGAAGCAGCCCGTGCCGCCGTGGCGGATGGCACCCAACACAAGAAGCGTGACATTATCCGCGCCTTCGACGCCGAACCGTTCAAGGATGTCGTCGACCTGTGGATTGAGCGTATACATCTTCCCCTGGCTACGCCCGGGCTCCACGCCGGTGCGCTCGGCGATGAGGTCGGACATGTTGCACAGCGGTACGATGTTCGACCGGTCCTCGTCGTCGATACCCAGCGCGATGGCGAGATTGGGGGCGGGATCGCAATCGACGAGGACCACCCGCTTTTCGCGTCCGCCGAGGAGCCGGGCCAATGTCGCGGCCAGTGTGGTCTTGCCCACACCGCCTTTTCCCGATATCGCGATCTTGAGCGACATCGATCAGTGCTCCTCGAAGACCACTTCGTGATCGAGGAGGTTCGCTTCCGTAATGGACACATCTTCGAGCTCTTTTTCGACGCCCATAATATCGATCAGGAGCGCGCCGCGCGCCGTAAACTCGATCTTGACCACATCTTCCATCACGATCTCTTTCGTCGTGCCCTTGCGGAGGACCACCGTAGATTCACACATATTCATCACTTCGTCTTCTATCGACTCGGCTGGAACCGACATTTGTCCGGTGACCGAGGTACGAACTCTGTGCTCTGAGCTCTGTGCTCTGAGGCCTGAGGACAAACGATCGTGGGGGTATATTCGGCGTTGACGTATAAACTTATCCATCACATCCGTTGCTGTGGTCGTTGCTGGTACGGTTACGGTTGCTGGTACTGTTACGGTTACTGGTACTGTTACGGTTACTGGTACTGTTACGGTTACTGGTACTGTTACGGTTGCTGGTACTGTTACGGTTGCTGGTACTGTTACGGTTGC
>CAZSUE010000193.1:1670-7948 GCA_964609045.1 uncultured archaeon
CTGGTACTGTTACGGTTGCTGGTACTGTTACGGTTGCTGGTACTGTTACGGTTGCTGGTACTGGTACTGTTACGATTACTGTTGCTGTTGCAGTCGCTCTCGGCATCGCCGCCGCCATGGCCGTTATCGCTGCCGGCACGGCATTGCTGCGCCACTCGCTCCATATACTGTTCGTACGCTTCCTCGCCCAGACATTCTTTCGCGTACTTGCACCACCGCGCGCAATAGATCGTCTCATTATAAACGGTGAACCCGCATTGCGGACAATCCACACTGGTGTCGACGGAAAAGACCTCCACCTCCGCGCCGCATTCCGGGCAGTGCTTGATCGTGATCGTCGGCGCACCCTTCAATCCGCGCGCACCGGGACAGTAGCCGAAAGAGATTGCGATCACCTATCGATCGAGGGGGAGAGCGGGATCGAGGCGAAGGACGCGTTCGACCCATCCCTCCCATATCCTCATAGCTATCTACCCGCCTCGTAGCCCTTAATACTATCGCCCATCGCCTCTCATCTCATCTCATCTCATCGCCTCTCATCTCATCGCAATGCGCCACATCGTGCCGAACCTCTGTCATCTCCCCTCCGTTCATTCGTCGGAGCGGTGCAAGCAAGGGACGAACCTTTAACATCGATGTGCATCATAATGCGGGCTATTGCGGGTGCGGGATGATGTCGCGGGGAATTGCCCCCGCCTGCTATTTTGGACCTACGTTCCGGCCGTTGTGCGTGATCGAAATGAAACTCCAGATATTGAACCTCGAGCGCTGTATCGGGTGCGATATGTGCGTCTATGCTTGTGCGCGAACGAATTACGGATCGCTTTCCATCGACCGCTCCGCCATCCATGTCAAGACCTACGGCGGTATCGAGGGCCAGTTCATCGTGATCGCATGTAAGGGCTGCGACGATGCGCCCTGCGCGCGGGTGTGCCCGACCGCCGCATTGGAGCCACGCGATGGCGGCGGTGTCAAACTTCATCGTGAGCGCTGCGTGAGCTGCGCCCTCTGTGCCGAGGCGTGCATCATCGGCGCCATCGAGATGGACCCACGCACCGGCCGGCCGCTGATCTGTATCCATTGTGGCGCGTGCACGCGGGTCTGCCCGCACGATGTTATCGGGATGGTATCCAGCACGCCGACCGCAACGACTGACGCGGACGCGGCGGGCGGCGGCGATACGGGAACGGAAGTCGAGAACGAGCCTGACCGTGCAATGAGGGGGGTGGAGTAATGAGCGACACTCGTGTGGGGCAGCCGGGAGTCACCCGCATCATGCACATCGACCTGAGCGCGCGCCGCTCAAAACTGATCGAGCGCGACGACCTCGTGGACGATTGGCTCGGTGGGAGCGGCCTCGCCACCGCGCTCTATGCACAATACGGCGATGTGGGCGCCGACCCGCTCGGGCCGGACAACCCTATCGTCTTCGCCATCGGACCGCTCAATGTCTGGTACCCGGTGATGACCAAGGTGGTCTCCGTGTTCAGATCGCCGTTGACCGGTCATTGGGGCGAATCGCACGCCGGCGGTCGGTTCGGCGCCGCACTCCGTTTCGCCGGCTTCGACGCAGTGGTGATCACGGGCGCGGCCACGCAGCCGGTCACCATCGTCATACACAACGATACCGTCCGTATCAAGAGCGCGGAGCTGTTGTGGGGGATGCGCAGTATCGACACGCCCGGGCGGGTCCTCCGCGAGCGTGAGCTGGGGGCGGGTCGGAGGAGCATCCTCCGCATCGGTCGCGCCGGTGAGAACCTCGTCAAATATGCCTGCGTCAATGTCGATACCTATCGCCATTTCGGGAGGCTCGGACTCGGCGCGGTGTTTGGCTCCAAGCAACTCAAAGCGCTCCTTATCGAGGGCACGAGAGAGTATCCCATCGCGGACCGGCGCGCGTATCGAACGCTCTATTCCGAGCTCTATAACGCGGTGGTCGAGACCGACGCCATGGCGAAATATCACGATCTGGGTACGCCCGCCAATATCGCGTCGCTCAACGAACTCGGCGCGCTTCCAACGCGAAATTTCAGCTCCGGCCGGTTCGAAGCGGCCGACGCGATCTCCGGCGAGCGGTTCGCCGAAAATGTGCTCGTCCGCAAGGTCGCATGCAACGCGTGCCCCATCGGCTGTATCCATATCGGCGCGCACCGTGATCTTTTCGGGCCGGGATACGACTATTTCACCGTGCACTCGACATATGACTATGAGCTCATCTACGCCCTCGGGTCGAATTTGGGCCTCAGCTCGGCGGAGAAGGTATTGAAACTGATCGAGCGGGCGGAACGGTTCGGGCTCGACGCGTTGAGCACCGGCGTGGTGCTTGCATGGGCCACCGATGCATGGGCCGAGGGCATCGTCGGCGAGGCTGAGACCGAGGGTCTCGAACCGGCATGGGACGACGAGGAGACCTATGGTGCGATGATCGAAAAGATCGCCAACCGCGCCAACGCGTTCTACCGCACGCTCGGGGACGGCGTCGAAGCGGCTGCTGACGCATATGGCGGCGCAGAATACGCCGTCGCGCTGGGCGGGCACGAGAATGCGGGCTATCATACCGGGCTGGCCAATATCGTGGGGATGAGCGTGGGGCTCCGGCATTCGCACTTGAGCAATGCGGGCTATAGCATCGACCAGAAAATGCTGGGACGGTCCGAGGCGCCCGATCATGAGAGCGTGGTCGACCGGCTCATCGACGAGGAGTGCGACCGCGAGGTCTTCACCTCACTGGTGGGCTGCTTCTTCGCCCGTAGCGTCTACAGCGACGAGCGGATCGTTCAGTGCTTGAACACACTGGGCTACCGTTTCGATGCGGCGAAACTGCATGCCATCGCAAAGCGGATCTGGCGAGAAAAATATCGGTTGCGAAAGGCGATGGGGTTCGAGCCCACGAAGGTCCGTATCCCCGAGCGGCTGCTGACGACGCCGACGCCATATGGCCGTATCTCGCGCGCCACGGTCGAATGTGCACTGGCCTATTATCGATCCCGTGCGGAGCCGGGATGGGAGGGGCCAGGACGGGAGGGGCCAGGACGGGAAGGGAACGGGGAACAGAAGGAGAACGAGAACGAGAAGGAGGCGGCGGGACGCGAGGATGATGCGGAGAACGCGGCGGGGTGAGAACGGCGTGGGAGAAGCGATCGAAGCGCGCATTATATTGAAAAAAGAAGGACGCCGAGAGAGGGATTTGAACCCTCGAGGCGCTTTCGCACCACGAGCTCTCGAGGAAATGTATCGTACGGATACACCATTCCAGGCTCGCGCCTTTCCAGGCTGGGCTATCTCGGCATCAATCGAAAGTCGAATGTGGTGATGGCCGCCACGGTGTGACCGAACAGCATTCGGCACCGATCAGTGGCTAACCCCCTAAATGGGACGGTTACATTTTAGATTTTTGGTTTAAAAAACGACTGGCAAACCTTCTATCATAGAAAGGTCCAAATAGGACCAGATTATACTCCCCCTCGCTTTCTTTCTTTGTGCTGTGTACTAGGCGAATGTGGTGATTCAATCTTGGACGGCACGGTTACAACACGGGCTCGATCAATGGATACATTAGGGATAGAAATGTGGACGCTCGAGGAACTGAGAACGAAACCTCTGGCGGAAAAGATCCCGATCCTCGAACAGATCGCACACCGTACGCGCAAGCATGTGGTGCGAATGGTCTACGAAGCGCAGAGCGGTCATATCGGTGGATCGTTGAGCGCGACGGAGGCGCTGACCGTACTCTATTTTCATACGATGCATTACGATCCCGCTCGGCCCAAATGGCCTGATCGGGACCGGTTCGTATTAAGTAAAGGTCACGCCGCACCCGCGCTCTACGCCATCATGGCCCAGGCGGGATTCTTCGACGAGAGCGAGCTATGTACCTTACGGCAAGTGGGATCGAGGCTCCAGGGACATCCAGTGCGCGGAACGCTCCCCGGTATCGAGGCGTCCACCGGTTCGCTCGGTCAGGGCCTCTCCATCGCCAACGGTATGGCGCTGGGCGCACGCGTCGACGGCGACGATTACCGTGTTTACGCGATCATCGGCGACGGTGAATCGGACTGCGGTCAGATATGGGAGGCTGCCATGGCGGCGGCGCATTTCGAGCTCGATAATCTCGTGGTCACCCTCGACCGCAACGAGCAACAGATCGACGGCGAGACCGAGGATGTGATGCGGCTCGAGCCGCTGGCCGATAAATGGCGCGCGTTCGGTTGGGAGGTGTTCGAGATCGACGGGCACGATATTTTGTCGCTGATCGAGACCTACGATCGTGCGATAGCGGTGCGAAAGAAACCGTCGCTCATCATCTCGCATACGACCAAAGGGAAGGGCGTCTCGTTCATGGAGCACAACCTCAAGTTCCACGGTGCGCCGCCCTCGGGTGAAGAGTACGAATGCGCCATGGACGAACTGAGCGAATGCGAGGAATCGGGCTGAGTTCGCGGACGGAAGATCAGATGAGGGACGATAGAATACTACAGCCGAGGAGGAGGAGATGATGGCAGCGCTCCAGATCGATCCACCACCATGGGAGATGAAGAACGCACGCGGGTTCTACGCCGAGGCGTTATTGGAACTGGGCGAGGAGTACCCCGATATGGTCGTCTGTGACGCAGACCTCGCGCATTCGACGAGGACCTTCCGGTTCGGTGAACGCTATCCCGATCGGTTCTTCAATTTCGGTATCGCGGAGCAGAATATGATGAGCACGGCGGCGGGGCTCGCATCCACCGAACGACCCGTTTTCGTGTCCACCTTCGCGATATTCGCCACCGGACGACCGTTCGACCAGATCCGGCAGAGCATCGCCTATCCTAATATGAATGTGAAGATCGTCGCGACGCATGCGGGCATCTCCGTTGGCGGCGACGGCGCGTCGCACCAGATCAACGAGGACCTCGCGCTCATGCGCGCGCTCCCGAATATGCGCATTATCGCGCCGGCGGACGGGCCCGAGGCGAAGGCGGCGGTGAAGTATGTCGCCGGTGAGCCCGGGCCGTTCTATGTCCGGCTCGGGCGGGTCGACTGGCCGGTGATCTTCAACGAAGATCACGCGTTTTCGTTCGGCGAATCGCCGGTGGTTCGCACCGGCGACGATGTGAGCATCCTCGCCATCGGGTTGATGGTCTCACGCGCGGTGGAAGCGGCGCTGATGCTCGAAAAGGAGGGCATCGACGCAGCGGTGATCGATTGCAGCACCGTCAAGCCGCTGGACGAGCGCACGATCGTCGATGCGGCAAAACGGACGGGTGCGCTCGTCACCGCCGAGGAGCATAGCACGATCGGTGGGCTGGGCAGTGCGGTCGCGACGCTGCTGGCCGAGAAGTATCCCGTGCCGATGCACCGCGTCGCACTCGAGGATACCTTCTGCGAGTCCGGCGACGCCTGGGAGCTGCTCGAATGCTATGGGCTCACCGCGGACCGGATCGCCGAAGCGGCGCGCAGTGTGCTTCGGCGCAAAGAATAACGCTGATACTCTCCTCCGGCGTACCCGGCCACCCCTCCCTCCCCGATCGTTTCGATGCTGCGCGAGCAGCCGGCAGCCGGTACCTGACCGCTGGCAACATACAACCGGCAGTTGATAACTGACAGCTGGTAAAAGACAACTGGTAAATGATAGCTGGTGGCTGACAACTGGTAACTGATAGCTGGCAGCTGACAACTGGTAACTGATAGCTGGCAGCTGACAATTGGCATGCATGACCGATACTATACCGTATTTTTTTGTACCCCCGCTTGGGAAAAATAGGCGATTCTATGGGTAAACCTCCTACAAAAGTACCTATTCACTCTTCTACTGCATGAGTAGAAACCCAACCAGTAATTGTGATTTCACCATAACACGATAGTGCTATGAACGTAGAATGATTATGCCTCCATATAGGATAAGCATCCAAATGAACCCAACGGAGGTATACGTTCCTGCATGTCATCCGTCGTACAAAACTAAATCTGTGAGATGGCGGGAGTCATCACATCCGTTCTCTATCTTCCAGACAAGCTTGTACCGCAGGACATGCCCTTGAAGATTAACAATATCCTCCGTCTTAACCACAAGTTCGATCGCTACATTTTAATCCTGGGAATTATGCATGGCCAAATGAAGGCATGAGGTTCAGGGGGACAAGTGGTGGATGGACGGCAGGCGAACGGGGCCTTGACGGCAAGGAAGGGGGATTTGCATCGAATGAATCGAATCGGCCATACTGCTCGGCAGTGTCACGCGTCCCGCACCAGTGGGCGCGGGAGTTAACCGAATTGCCCGAATAACCCCCGCCCCC
>CAZSUE010000194.1:0-7931 GCA_964609045.1 uncultured archaeon
TGAAAAGGCTATACGGACGCTTTGAGCCAATTGCAACTCCGATCAAGTTGGCAATAACGAGGGTTTTTGTAACGCGGAGGTCGCGGAGACCACGCGGAGAGCCGCAGAGCCCCCCACCCCGATTTTAGAGTTTCTGCAAGTTCGATTGAACCAACTGGATGGCTACGCTAGCGACCCCAATCAAAGCGCTCCGCGGAATCAGGCGAGCAGGTGTGCTCCCTGGCACGGACTAGCTGCGCAGCAGTTAGTCCAGTGCTCCGCGTTCCACCTCCGCGTAGTCCGCGTGAAAAGGCTATACGGACGCTTTGAGCCAATTGCAACTCCGATCAAGTTGGCAATGCCGCAGGTTTTGACAACGCGGACGCGCCCGCAGGGGTCGATGGGGCCCGCGCTCGCGAGCTAGTAGAGAAAAAGAACGCGCGGTCGAGATTCCGACGGCTGTTTGAAGCGATAGAACCAATTGGACCCTGTTGGTAGCAAATTACATGCAGATCGCAGATTCTGTACCTTCTATTCTTTTTTTGACGGTGGGGTGGCCGAGCCTGGTTATGGCGACTGGCTGCGGACCAGTTCAACCCTTGGTCTGCGCTGGTAGCACAAGCATTCCATGTGAACGGAATGCGTCATTGTTCCAATGGGTACGCGATCGCTCCTGCCATGGGGATGGGATTGAACCTCCGCGAACCCTTCGATATGACGGAACGGTATGCTCTAGGATCGTTCGATCGTATCGAAGACTACTTAAGCGAGCATTCGCTTCTGGTTCATCGATGGACAAGAGCACCGTCCGCCAGATCCTGCTCGACCAGCAGGCCTTTTTCAAAGGCGACAGTGATCTGATAGAAAGGGATGTAAATATTGAGAACATATATGAAGGGAATGAGATCATTGTGATCTCGGGGATACGGCGGTGTGGAAAGAGTTCGCTTTTGAGATTGATATCTGAAAAGGTAAAGCATACGCCTGTGCTGATCAATTTCGATGATATCCGTTTTTCTGGATTTCAGGTTCAGGATTATCCATTGCTGGATGAGACCATTTGGGAGCTTTTTCCCCAAAAGGTCGTCTATTTTCTAGACGAAGTCCAGAATGTCGATCTCTGGGAGCGCTGGGTTAATAATCTCCATGGTCGAGGGGAGAAGGTCTTTCTCACATGTTCGAATTCAAACCTGTTAAGTTCGGACATATCTACCTACTTGACTGGAAGGAACAAGGTCATCGAGCTATCAACATTCAGTTTCTCAGAAATGCTGCGACTCGATGATATTTCGCTCGACGACCCGCATCGATTGACATCGACACAGCGTGCCACGATCGTCCGCAGATTCAATCGCTATCTCGAGCTGGGTGGTTTTCCGGAGGTCCTCAAGTCCAATGATAACGCCCTCTCCCGCCACTATTTTCAAGATATTCTTATGAAAGATATCATTGTGCGGCATCGTCTTCAGAATCCGGGTGGACTCAAGGAACTGGCGCTCTTTCTGATCTCGAACGCATGTTCACCGTTTTCCTATGCTTCTTTGAAAAAAGTATCCGGTGTGAAAAGTATTAGCACGATCAAACGGTACCTCGATTATTTGGAAGCAGCCTATCTGATCCGAAAGGTGAACCGGTTTTCGTATTCCATACGAAAGCAAAAAGCCGTCCCCGCGAAAGTGTATGCCGGTGACATCGGGTTTTTGACAAGTGTCGCGTTCAACTTCAGTGCGAACATGGGTAAACGGTTGGAGAACCTCGTCTTGAACCACCTTTTGAGACATTATTCAGCAGTCTATTACCATATTGAAAAGAAGGAATGCGACTTTGTGGTCAAAAGGGGCCCTGCTGTGAAGAAAGCCATCCAGGTCTCGTATTCGATGACAAATCCCTCCACTCGCAAACGTGAGGTCGAGGGTCTCGTCGATGCGATGGAGCGCTACGGGCTCACAAGTGGAACGATCATAACCATGGATGAAGAGGCCGAAGAGGCTGTGAACGACTACCGGGTGACGATCGTTCCAGCCTGGAAATGGGCGTTGGACCGTTCATCTGGGTAGCGACGAACCGATAGAGAAAGAGAAACGGAAGGGTCAATGATCAGTGGTGACCGATACGGTTCGGGTCGGCCGCCGAACGCGCCGTGCCAGCGCTCGATCTCATCGGCGACGACTGCGCGCTCCCCGCGCTGGAGCGGCTCTGCTCTGGCCCACCGATCGCGGATCGTACCTGGAGCTGCTCTTTTCACAGACGATCGAGAAGCTCGGCGCGGAACGATAGGCCGGTAATGGGGTGTGTTGTGCAATGCGAGCGCATGGCATTCGATCCAGGTTATTGTCCGAGAATGACGCACTTCGCGGAACGCGGTTCGGTTCTTACCGATAGAAGATCGCCCATTCCTATTCGCAATCGTTCACCAATTCCATACATTCTTTGATCTGATCGTTGAGGAGCTGCAACTTATTGTATACGTGATGACGGCCCAAACAATATCCCAGTTCACGCCAAAATAAAAATGGATAATCTTGTCCCTCATCCCTGCAATCTTCCGCCACTCGATCTCCGGATGGTCGTTGCGAAGTGTATCCGAGATGCTCTTGACCGCCTCGCCGATGATCTCCAGATTCCGAAGGACTGCGTCTTGCGTCTTACTGTCGTTGAGGAACATTTCATAGTCGAGATCGGTGGTGTATTGCCGAATACGGCGGATCGATCCCTCAATATCAGCGAGCAGCGCGGTTACCGGAATCGCCACGCTTAGACATAGACCAACCCCTGGCGAATGCTCTCTTCCACCCGCTTGACGCGGATGCTATTGAGGCCTGCCGGTGTCAATAGATCGACCGTTCTTCCCAGGAGCTCCTCGAGATAGAAAGCCAGATCCATGAATGCATCGAAGGAGGGGCGTTCGAATTCGACGAAAAGATCGACATCGCTCGAATCATCCGCATTACCGGAAGCAAAGGAACCGAAGACCGCGATTAGTTTCACACCAAATCGCTCGGTCAGCTCCGTTTTTTGGTCCTGAAGGATCTGTTTCACATCCATCGGCAATCAACCACCTCGTTCGGAGCCGCAGTACGCGGTCGCGATGGGAAAAGGGGTTGGAGGATATGTAAGCATTGTGCTCGCTGACGGTGTCGACGCTCGATGCAGATATCCGGTAGCGGATCTTCATGGAAAGGATCTAAAACGCATTGTCGGACACTGCGACGGAGATGACCGACCCCCGCGCGCTCCCCGCGCTGGAGCGGCTCTGCCCTGCTCCACCGATCGCGGATCGTACCTGGAGCGGCTCTTTTCGCAGACGATCGCGAAGCTCGGCCCGGGTCAATGATCAATAGGCCGGGAATGGCGTGTGGGTTAAAACTAGCATCGGCCATTCCGGCGGTGAAGTGAAGGGGGAATGGGTGCCTCGGTGACGATGGTTGAGTGGGCTGACGATGAGGATAAGGATGAGGGGGAGAGGAACCACGAATTGACGCCGTCGCGAAGCGCTACCGAGATGTTCTCGACCACAACCACCTCACCGACGATCGCCAGACTCTGAACCGCCGCATTTTGAATCCTTCACTCACTCCTCCTTCGTCCCCCGCCAGACCATCCCACGGTCGCCGTCGACGACGATACGGTCGCCATCGGAAAGCAGCTCGGTGGCGTTGCCGGTCCCCATCACCGCGGGGATGCCGTACTCGCGCGAGACCACCGCGCCGTGCGAGAGCGTGCCGCCGATATCGGTGACGAGCCCGCGCGCCATGACGAAGAGCGGCGTCCAGGTCGGGGTGGTGGTATGCGCCACGAGGATATCGCCGCGCTTGATCTTGGCGAACTCGTCGGGGCCGCGGACCACCTTCGCCGTGCCGCTGGCCATACCGGCGCTGACCCCGACGCCGGAGAGGAGTTCCACCCCCATCGGCGCGGCGCTGGCACCCCCGATCATATTGGGCGCGGCGAAATCGCAGTATCGCTCGTACTCCTCGTGGCGTTTTTCGAACCGCTGTCGGAGCGTCTCGGCGTCGGTCTTTTTCGCAAAGAACGCGCGCAGCTCGGCGGTCTCGAAAAAGAAACCCTGGATCGGCTCGTCGACGACGCCTGCATCGACCAGCTCTTTTCCCACCGCGAGCATGGTCTGGCGCACGAGTGGAAAGGTCATCCCGACGTAGAACTGCTGGTTCTCGCGCAGGCGCGCATAGGCGTGCGTGAGCTTGAGGAGGATCCGAAAGGCGGTGCGCTGGAACGGGATGAGCCCGCGGAGCCCGTGCGTGAGCCGCTGTTGGACGAACGCTGTCGCCTCGCGCCGACGCCGCACCTGCTCGCGCTCGTGCTGTGCGGGGTTGTGGCTGTCGCCGTATTCGAGATAGGACCGCACCAGCTCGAGCACCTGCCGCGGGTCCTCGCCCCAAGATGGATGGAGGAAGGAATAGACCGGCGTGCGGTGGCCGTATCGGTCGAGGAACCGATCGAGCGCAAGGAGGAAGGTACCACCGGCGTCGAGGTGCGCGAGGGTATCGCGGATGTCTATCATGGAGGTTTCATCCAGCGCGACGGTGGAGAGGTACTGCGCCACTGCCGGTCGCTTCCGCGCTGCGGATGCGAGTTCCCAGAGCGCGGTGTTCGTCTCCACCGTCTTATTGCCCGGTATGCCCGCGATGAGCTTGGCGGCGAGGTTCTCGTCGCGCGTATCGAGGAAGTACTGGACACTCTGATCGAGGATCTGATAGAGGAACTCCGCGAAGGTGATGCTTTGGAAATGGATCTTTGCCGCACCGAGCGCCAGCGTTTCGAGCTCGTCGAGCTGGTCGAGTCGCTCCTTTGCGCTCATCGCGTCGAGGTCACGCACTTCGATGGCGCGCACGGCTGGCTTGAAGGTGCGAAGATAGGCGTACCAGCGCCGGTGCACGCGGTCGACATGATAGAGGAGATTGATCCCGATACGGATGGTAAGCGGATGGAGCTTCGGTTTGATCGCCGCTTTCCGGTGGCGACGGCGGTTATGGAAGAACATCTCCACCACCTCCGGCATGACCGAGAGCATCTGTTCGAAGAGCGATCTGTTCATATACGGCCGCCCGTAGAAGATACGTATCACGCGCCGATCGGAGGGGATGCTCAGCCCGAAGCTCTCTAAGGCGGCGTGGACCAGTGGTATGGTCCGTTCCAGTATCGCTTGCTCCCATGGCGTGAGCGGGGTGAGGATCCGCTCGTCGAGCGGTGAGCGGCTCCATTCCCCCTTCACCGCCGGCACCTGCGTTTCCAATGAGAGCGTGGTGATGGGGCGCGTCTGGAGGAAAAAGAATCGTTCGTCGGCGAGCGACCACTCGATATCCTGCGGCGCCCCGAAATGCGCTTCGATCTCGAGTGCGGCGGCGAGGAGGCGCTTAACCTGCGCGTCTGTGAGCGTGAACCGGGCTGCGTCCTCGTCCGGGACGGAGACGCGGGTCGTACACCCCTCGCCCGTTTCGTCACCCTCCGCCCCTCGCTCATCGTCACGCACGAGCTTCATATGTTTCGTTCCACACTGGCGCCAGACGATCTCGCCCGTATTCCGGTCCACGACATAGGAGTCCGGCGTGACCTCGCCGCCGACCAGCGCCTCGCCGAGCCCATAGACCGCGTCGATGACGATGTCGTCGCGGAGCGTGATCGGGTTGGTCGTGAAACATACGCCGGCGACCTCCGCCTGCACCATCTTTTGGACCACCACCGCCACTCCGAGCGCGGTGTGACCGATGCCGCGGAGGTCGCGGTAGTTGATGGCGCGCACATTCCAGACCGACGCCCAGCATTTTTTGATCGACGCGATGAGCGCGGGAACGGAGCGGATATTGAGGACCGTATCGAGCTGGCCGGCGAAGCTCGCCGTGGGGAGGTCCTCCATGAGCGCGGAGCTGCGCACGGCGAGTTCCACCCCCGCCGATGCGCTCGGCTCGTTCTCATCTCCACGCTCATTCTCAACCCCGCTCTCACCACTGCGAGCTCGCGCGCCGATGAGGCGTTCGTAGGCATATTGCAACGCGGAAACGAGCGCTTCCGGCAGCTGGCCATCGTTGATCGCGCCCTTCAGCGTCTCCGATACGCGCTCGATCACCGCGGCTGGGTCTTCTTCGGGCTCCTCCATTGCGGCGTCCTCGGCGCCCTCACACTCCGCGGTGGTGTCGGGCGCGTCGAGCGCGGCCAGTATTGCGAGCTGCTCCTCGATCAGCGGCGCAATATCGTTCGCAGCGAGAAAGGCGCGATAGGCATCGACGGTGAGGCAGAACCCGTTGGGGACGCGCACACCGATGCCGCGCAGCTCGCCGAGGTTGGCGCCCTTGCTCCCGACGCGCTCCGCGTCATCTTGCGAAATGGAATCCAGCCATTGGATCGGATGCTCCATTGCGTAGCCCCTCCGCGCCGTTTCAGCCGATCGATACAGATCGGGCGCGTCTCACCATATTGCGGCCCACTTCCAAGCGCGTCGCGGGTTTTTAGCGTTTTGGTCTTGCAGATCGGTAGCGGTGGTGGATCACATGTATTGTGGATAGGGCGGGCTGCGGGCGGATGAGCATTCCGGTGATGAAGAGGATGAGCGCCAGTGAGTGCGGTCGCCGTTCCATCCAGGGACGGGGGGCAGGGGAACGAGGGAACGAGGGAACGAGGGAACGGGGGAACAAGGGAACGGGGGATCCGGCGACACACTTGTCGACGGACGCTGACTCCGAGCGAAGCGAGGAATGGCGTGACGGGGGAACAAGGGAACGGGGGATCCGGCGACACACTTGTCGACGGTCGCTGACTCCGAGCGAAGCGAGGAATGGCGCGACGGGGGAACAAGGGAACAAGGGAACAAGGGAACGGGGAACAGAGCGAGAGGGGGCAAGACACCGTTTCAAATGCCATGAAACAAAACGTCCGTTACAAGATACGTGGAGGACCTTCTGTTTCATGTAGATAAGATAATATGAAAAAACATATGGGGGCGGGGCGGCCCCAAACGTGGCTGACCGTGAAATAGGGGGGCGGCCAAACCTGTATTTATGTTTTGCCCGAAAAGAGCAAGTACTAGAACTTCGCGCGCCCGATACGAAATGGGTTATCGGTCAGCCTCAAACCTGAACCCCCAACCCCTTGTTTTTCAAAATAAATAATGCTGGATTGGCGATATATCGCTATTGGCGTGAGTGCCCCTGCGATCAACCGATCTCGAGCGCGGCCAGTGACTCGATCACCTCATCGGGGACCGGGTCGTACTCGCTCCTTGCGGACCGACGCGGCGTCACGCCGGAGAGCACGAGGACGGTGCGTGCACCGGTCGCCTTCCCTGCGGCGATATCGGTCTCGAGCCGATCGCCGATCATGGTGCATCGTTCCGGTGGGAGGCCGAGGATATCGTACGCAATGTCCATGATCGGTGCGTTGGGCTTGCCGATCACGAACGGCTCCACGCCGGCGGCGGCGGTGAGCGCCGCCACCTGGCTGCCCGCGCCCGGCTTCAGTTCGCCACCGGCGGCAGGGAAGGTCTTATCCCCGTTGGTGGCGATATAGCGCGCGCCGTGGCGAATCGCGCGCATCCCCACCGCACATTTCTCGTAGGTGAACCCGCGGTCCATCCCGATCACGACGAGTTCGGGCTGGATATGCTCGGTCGCCGCGGTGTCCAGCACGGTATGGCCGGCGGCGGCGAGCTCTTCGACCAGACCGCCTTCGCCGATACAATAGATCCTCGAGGGGCCGAACCGGCGCCGGAGGTAGCATGCGGTGGCATACGCGGAATTGACGAGCTCGCCCTCACGCGCGGGGAGCCCGAGCCCGCGCAGTTTCTCGACGAACCCCTTTCGGCTGCGCGTGGAGTTGTTCGTCACGAAGACCACCCGATGGCCAGCGGCGCGCAGCGTGAAGATCGTATCGATGGCACCACGGATCGGCTCGTCGCCGCGGTAGACGACGCCGTCGAGGTCGAGAAGATAGCCGTGCAT
>CAZSUE010000195.1:0-7885 GCA_964609045.1 uncultured archaeon
GTTGCCCCGGTTGCGCTCCCTGCACCCCATGGCGAGGACGATAGCGCCGGCATGGATGATCCGGACGCCCGATGGGCCCGAAGCGTAGATACGCCGGTTGCGATCGATGGAGAGCACCATGGTCCGGCACTGCGTTTTCACGCCGCACTGCCGCGCCATGGCGAGGTAGCGCTCCATGAACTCGGGGCCGGTGAGCGACTCATCGAACCGCTCGATGCCGAACCCGTCGTGAATGCACTGGTTGAGGATACCGCCGAGGAGCGGTTCGCGATCGAGGATCCAGACCTCCTCGCACCCCGCGTCCCGCGCCGCAACCGCCGCCGCCAACCCCGCGGGGCCGCCACCGATGATCGCGAGGTCGATATCAGTTTCGACGCGCGATCCCCTCATCATTGTCTTTCGTCCCCCCGATCGCTTCGGTCATCGACGGGCTCTGGGTGTGGGGACAAATCGCATCGTAGCGATTTCGTATGGCCGACGAACAGTTCGCTTCCGGTCCCTCGCAGCGTCAGATGCGATACCGCCCCATCATGGTACTGATCGAGGAGCGCAACGATGCGCGGGAGGCAGAACCCGCCCTGGCACCGTCCCATGGTCGCGCGGGTGCGATATTTTACGCCCGCAACGGTGCGGGCGGGGACCGGTCCGGTGATCGCGTCGCGGACCTCGCCGCGCGAGATCGTTTCGCAGCGGCACACGACCTCGCCGTACGCCGGTGCCGCAGCGACCAGTCGCGCGTGCTCCTCCTCGCTCAGCTCCCGCACTTGGACGTGCGGCTCCTCGTACGGATCGAACCCGTCGCGTGGCGCGTTCCCATAGTCGCGTCCTGGATCGCCCAGCAGCCTCATACCAAGTTCGTGGGCGAGCTCGCGTGCGATGGCCGGCGCGGCGGTGAGCCCGGGCGATTCGATGCCCTGGAGGTTGACGAAGCTATCCGCCGGTCGATCGAGCTCGATGACGAAATCTGAGACGCCCTCCGCGACCGGCCCCTGGAGCTTCGGCCGCAGCCCCGCATAGCTGGTGATAATATCGCCGGCGTCGATGGCGGGGAGGAGCTGCTGCGCCTCATCCACGAGGCGCTCTTGCGTCCGGCGGGTGGTAGCGGTATCGTACGCGTCGTCGACGAACGCCGCGCTGGGTCCGAGGAGGATGTTTCCGGAGATCGTCGGGGTGATATGCACGCCGAGCACGCGCTCGTCCGCGGGCGGGACCGGGTAGCACATGCGGGTGAGGAGCTCGCTGCAGCGCCGGTCGAGGATGGCGTATTCGCCGCGCGAGGGATGGAGCGTGAACCGCTCGTCGCCGAGCATGCGCGCGATCGCTGGCGCGCCGAACCCAGCGGCGTTCACCACCGCCTCCGCCCGCATCGTGCGCCTTCGGCCCATGTCGCTCTTCGCATGCGCAACCTCGATGCAAAACCCGTTCTGGCTCCGGCGACAATCGCACACCTCGCTCTCGAGGTGGAGGTGGACGCCGTTGCGCACCGCGTTGGTGGCCAGTGCAACGGCGAGGCGGTACGGTTCGACGATACCGGTGCTGTTGGAGAGGAGCGCCGCCTCCGCCTCGATGTTCGGCTCGAGTGCGTGTAACTCGTCGGCGTCGATGAGCCGGAGACCCGGCACATCGTTGGTCGCACCGCGTGCAAGAAGTCCTTCCAACGCGCGCTCATCGCCGGCGTTCTGTGCGACGACGACCTTCCCGATGCGCGAGAACGGTACGCCGAGCCGGTCGCAAAGCCCGTCGAAGAGCGCATTGCCCATAACGCAATAGCGCGCCTTCTTGGACCCGACGGGGTTGTTGAACCCTGCATGGACCACGCCGCTGTTCGCCTTGGTGATGCCCCAACCCACATCGGGGTGGCGCTCGATGAGCGCGACGGAGAGCGGATATTTCGCGAGCTCGCGCGCGAGCGCGCACCCGACGATGCCGGCACCGATGATACAGACATCCACGCCCTCGGGCGTGGCGGCGGCCTCGGTCAACGCTGGCGCTGTCATCCTGCCGCGGCAGGTGGCTCACATCATTTATTCTTTACTGGGAGGAGCCATGGCCATGACCATTCCCGCGCCGCGGTCCACCCCACCCGGAAACCGGGGACTGGAGCCGCCCTTAGGAAGCCACTGGGAGGTAGGGATTGGGAGGTAGGGATTGGGAGGTAGGGATGGGGAGTTAAAGATTGGGAATTGAGGGATAGGACGGTTAATATCTATAGAATTGCGTCAGTTCCCGCGCATGTGCTGAGCCACGGAAATTGCAAGCAGCCTATTCAGTGCCTCTCAACCTGCGTCAGCACCGCGCATCTGCTGCGGCATCTCAGGAAGTGCGTGCACCTCGGCGACGCGCCATTGCCGCAGGGGAGCATTGTGACTGGGCTCATATGTCGTGGTTCTTCTCGATTGGACCCTCATGCCCAAAGATAGTAATAGCCCGCTGGCCTATCGCAAGCTGGTTCTCGTATGCTCATCGCCTCGTGGCTGACTATCCTCCTCGCGTTCATCGGCACGCCGGTGATCCTCTATTTCTGCTGGAAACGGCACACCTATATGAGCATGAGCATCGGCATCCTCAATGTGATCATCTTTGTCGTTCAGGCATTATTCTACGGCCGCGCGCTCCTCAATATCACACCGCTGCGCATGTTCACCTACGAGCAGTCGTCGCAACTGCTCAATCAGTACTACGAACTGAGCCTGATGTGGTACGAGACCGGCTTTCGCCCCATCATGCTCGCCGGCGAGCAGACCGGGTACCTCTACACGCTCTATACGAGCATGTTCGTGCATAACGGGCTCCTCCATATCATCGGGAACACGCTCTTTCTCATCCTTTTCGGCGTCCCGTTCGAGGAGCGCGTCGGGTGGAAACGCGTGGCCATTATCTATATCGGCGCGGGACTTCTCGGGTCCGTGGCCAAGGGCGGGCTCGACCTCATCCTCGCGGGGCGGCTCGGGTTCGATCCCACGGTAACGAATATCGGCGCATCGGTGGCCATCGCGGGGATCATGGGCGCGTTCCTCTATCTCTACCCGCGCGATAAGATTTTCGCACCCATCGGGTTCTTCGTCATGCGTGCGCCGGTGTACCTCGCTGTGATGATATTCGTCGGATACGAGAGCTTCCTCGCCTTCTCGAACCAGCAAGATAACATTAGCCATTTCGGCCATATATTCGGACTGATCATGGGCTACGCGCTGGCGCCCATCGCGGTCCGGCTCAGCGCGGGCGAGGGGCGGGACGAAAAAGAGAAACGTCGCAGTTCCATCGATACCCAGCGGCTCCGACCGCTGGTGACCAACCGACGCCTCGATACGATCTACGACCGTATCGCGGGCGAGGACGAGCCGGATGTGCGCGACGCATGGATCGAGGAGTTCGTCGATAGCATCGAGTGCCCGGCGTGTGGCGGCGATCTCACGCTCTCGAAGCGCGGTAAGGTCTCATGTGAAAGATGCGACTACGAGCTGCGGCTCTGATCTGAAGTGGCACCGGGCAACGCGACAGGCAGTATATTTCTGACCTCTGATATTACGACGATAAGAAGAGAGGCGGGAGGAGCGGGGCCGAACCATGCAACTTCCCGTCAGCGATGACCAAGCCGACTGCACCATCGCGGTCCGGCCGCGCTTCTGATGCACGAGCGCAATGGTAATGCCCGCCCGTGGCTGAGCACCTGCCGCGGACCCGGCACACCCTCGCAAACAATTGACGGCGAAAGAGAGCGATAGGAGAGGATCTATGGCTCGCTATTACCCGGTCGCAGTGAACGCGGCCATGGCGCGTGCCACCACATGCATGTAGCACTGCGCACCGCCTTGGACGGGATAATGCCAGATATGCTGATTGGAGCGCTGGCCGCGGAGCCATTCACGCCCCGCGCTGATGTTCTCGCCGTACTCCGCGCCGTCGGGGTCGAGTTCGACGAGCAGCCGCAGCGCCGCCGCTTGCGACTGGACATCGGCGAGACCCATGGCGTCGCAGCCGATGAAGACCGCTTCGAACGCGCCCTCATCGGTCTGGTTGCCGACGATCAGCGCCGTCGCCGCGTCGATGGCTTCATCATAGGTCGAATCGTCGAGCCGATAGAGGACCACCGTCGCCCAGGCGGTGTCCACCGTGCATTGCTCCCCCGGCGCGTCGAAGTCGGCGGGATAGCCGCCGATGGGCGTCTGGTGCGCGCTGAGGTTCTCCGCGAGGCGCTCGGCGACAACCCGCGCATCGGAAAACGTGGGTGTGGCCTCGGCACCGCGCCGGAACGCCTCGACGCTCCATGCGAGCCGCCAAGAATCGTGACCAGCAGAATCGTGACCAGCAAATAACCCGCTCTTGCCGGTGAGATAATCGAGGTGCGTCGCGGTGTCCCAATGGGATCCAAGAAGCGTGGTGAGATTCTCGCTGGCGATGTCCGCGTAGGTATCGTTCGCCGATACTTCCGCGAGTTCGTAGAGGAACACGATCTGCGAGAAATAGCACGACCCGACGGCGCCATCTTCGACCGTGCCAAATGCGCTGGTACCTTCGAGATAATACTGGTGGTACCATGCGAGGCTATGGCCGTCGCTCGCGTCGCGCACGAACCGATTCGCCACACGCTCGGCGGCGTCGAGGTACCGCTCGAGGGAGGTATTGGTGTACACCTCGAGCAGCTCGAGCCCGATGAGCGCGTTGATGCCCGCCGTGTAATCTTCGAGGTTCCAGTTCCAGGTCCCGTTGGGAGCGCCCGCGCGAGTGCGGGTCACGCCGCGCGTGGCGGGGTCGGTATTCTCCGCCCCCAATAGATACTCGGCGGCGTGCGCGATCGTATCGAATGTCTCGCCGTTATCGACATTGACCGTCTGCGCGCTCCACCCGCAGCGGTTGCCCTCGATATCGCTGGCGGAGACATGGATCCGGGTACTAAAGATCGCCTTATCCACACCGATGGTGCAGGTGAACGGCCCGCCGTCCTCCGCGGTCATCTTGATCGGGTCGGGGTTGGTGCTATTGATCGTACTGACATCGATCCAGACCTCGCTTGCGTTCACGCCGGAGAGATCGTCGTCGATACGCGCGGTGACGGTGATCTCGTCGCCGTTCTTCACATACTCGCGCCCGGTGGGGTAGTCGCACGCCACGGACCGTACCCGCGGCGGTTGCGTATCCACCGCCGAGTCCTCGATGGTGATCGTATCCGAATAGATCACCTTATCCGTGGGCGTATGCACGATGCGGCAGTAGATCGTATCCGACGGCCAATTGCTCGTATCACTCTCGTAGACGATAAGCGTCTCGCCCGCCTCCCATTTCGACGGGTTGCCCTCGGGGACGGTATGGATCTCGTACGCGTAGTACTCGTCGCCGTCGGGCGAGACGAGCAGCTCCAACTCGGAGATGAGGATCTCGCCCTCGGTGAGGTAGATGGTCGCGATGGCCTGATCGTGGTGGTACTCGTCGAGGCTCTCCTCGGAATTCTTGAGCTCGAAGATACCCGTCGGCGCGTTCTGGCGTCCCATGCCGCCTTCCCTCGCCGTGTTGGTTACCCAGATATAGAGGACGCCGGAGAGCGCCACGGTGATGCCGACGATGATGATGATGGCGACAACGGGCGAGATGCCGTCGTCATCGCCGTCGCTATGCCAGTCGTTGCCACGCAGCCGCCCGAAAAGCGCAACACCCACGAGCGACAGCATGCTGAACACATACCAGACGGGGAGGAATAGCATTGGCGTCTGTAGTACTGGTTCAGCGTTCGTCGCGGGTGCGCGCTCGGTCCTCAGCCCGACATCGCAATCCACCGAGCGCTCGGTCGTCACTTCGGTGCGCGTGGTAGGATACAACTCCTCCGGCGCGGGGAGCGCGGGGAAGAGCCTGTAGCTCTCCGGCAGATGGCTCGTCCAGGGGACGACGGCCACCGAGCCGTTCACCGCGTCGCCCAGCGCATAGGCGTTCCAGGTCGTATTGAAGGGGCCGGAGTTGTTGCCCCACCAGTTCTCGGTGGCGTCGAGGACGAAGCCGTTGGTCGGGTCGCCGATCACTTGCGTCCCGTTGCTGTTGCCAGTGATATTATTGGAGTGGATGTTGATATTCCAGCTCCCGTCGAGGCAGGTGTACGGTCCCGCCCATGTCTCAAAATCTGGGTTCCAGTAGTTCCCGATGAGGTCGACACGAACACCGTCCCAGCCGTTATCGTAGAGATCGTTGTGCGTGATATTGACATGGCGGCTCCGCGGGCCGAAATAGATCGCGTTCTTCTCGCAGTCTTTGATCTCGTTGTATTCGATGCTCAAATTGACCGCAGCAAGCCCGTCACAGTTGGTCTTATCGCTGGAGCCGCGGATCACGAGAATACCGGAGCCATATTTCAATTTCTCCGCCCCATCATTGGTCAGCGAGCTGAAGTCGTAGATCGTATTATCGCGGATCACCAAATCGCTCACTCCGCCGGCGATCTCGATACCGCTCCGATGCCCCTCACAGATCTCGTTATCCTCGATCACCGTGCCGGTCATGGGTGACAGATAACGAGCGCCATAGTCATAATATGCACCCCAGATGAACACGGCGTTGCCGTTGCCCTCGCTCCCGTAGATCTTGTTCCCGGCGATGCGGCTGTCGAGGAGCCCCCATGGTTGCTCCTGATACTGGTTGAGCGCGATATAGAGGTTCATCCTGCCCTTGGTACCCATCTGGTCAGTGGTGTTAGTATTGGGGCCAATAATATTGTTCACGATCTCGATATTTTCTAAGTCTTTTCCATGGCCATCGGCTTGGACCTCGATGAGGTGGCGCGTGCCGGTTATGGTCCGATCAAGCGCCTGGACCACGAACCCTTCCACGGTGACATCGTCCGCGGTGATCGTCATCACGGTCTCGTCGGCGACCGCCTGGATGACCGATTCCACATCCGTATCCCATACATAATTACTTGGTATCGTATACCCGTTCTTATTGATAGTGTAGGTCGCGCCGCGGAGGGTGAGCGATTTTGCGATCGTCACCTGCTCCTCATAGAGGCCGGGAGCGACTTCGATGAGGTCGCCCGGTGCGGCGGCGTCGACGGCGGTCTGGATATAGCCCGCCGTTGGAACGGGGCCTCGATCGTCCACCTGGTAGGTCATGGGCGTCGTATCGGGGGTAGCACCCAACCAGGGCGAGAAGATGACGCCGTCGGAAATCTCATCACCTGTTGCGTCGGAATTTGTCGTATCGTTGTATGGTCCGGACGCATCGCCCCACCAGTTGCAGGCGGCGTCGATTGTACATATGTCGGGATCGAGGTCGTTTAGCATCCCGATGTGGTTATCTGTTAAATCACAACCCCTTAATTTGACGAAATAATTAGAGGAAGTTACGCCAGTGGAATCGAGATCGGTATCATTTATATATATGCCTCTGGAGTTAGACATGATCCTATCGTGGGACATATAAATACTTATATTTCCATCGCCCTTCGTAAAAATCCGGTACCCGTAGTTGTTATTCTCTATTCGGTTATTTTCAGCAAGTATTATAACCCTCGAACCATTCTGCTTATCTTCGTCAGTTATTACTATACCATGCCCATCACCGATATATGGGCCACTATTGTTATGTATATAGTTGTCTTCTATAATAGCGTTAATAGTTACATTTCCTGCAAAATTATCAAATCCATTCCCAATGTAAATTCCATGCTGGCACTCATATATTTCATTGCCTATTATCTGTACATCCTTAACTCTATTTGGGCTGTCAACAGACCAAGTAAAGCTGTTCTCAATGTAGATTCCTGCAGAATTGCTTCGGTCAGACGCCGCAGGCGTATCAAAACCGTATATGATATTATTAGTGATATCTCCAGTTGACTCGGAACCTATCTCCATGGCATATCCGAAATCGTCTTCTGTCTTGTAAAACACATTATTGTCTA
>CAZSUE010000196.1:0-7875 GCA_964609045.1 uncultured archaeon
ATGAACTGCACCTGCGGGTCGATCAGTGTTCTAAGATCGATGGACGGTGACTGGAGCGCGCTGTCCATGGCGTTGCGGTAGCGACCGCTCGCCGCGTCGGCGCACCACCAGCCGATCGTGGTCTCGTAGCCCGCGTCCTCCCCACGATGCCAGAGGCTGGCGGTCTCGCCGGAAACGGTATACGATGTCCAGTCCGCATCGGCGCCCTCGAAATCACTGGCATAGGCGGCGCCGCCCAATTTGGTAATGGAGGTGGCACGGTCGTTGCGGGGGTCCATATCCGATGCGGCGCTGAGCAGGACGCTGAGCCGATATGTATCGTAGCGCGCCGGCGTCCAGTTCCAGCGCAGTTCGGCGCTCTCCCATACCTCGATCTGCGCGATCGTCTCGGTGGCGGTCCACACCGTGCTATTGTACCGGTCGGTAATGGTCGCATCCACGCGGACGGGCCCTTCGGCCGTCACCCCGAGGTTGTCGATGGCGGCGTGGACCGTCACCGCGCTCCCGAGCCTATACGAGGTCGGGACGCTGATATTGAGCGCGCTCACGCCGAGGTCGTGGTTTGCGCGGGTCTCTTGCCCGACAGCGCCGCTCGGCCCGAACGAGCCGACGATGGCGCCGCCGAGGAGGATGAACAGCGCCGCGACCGCCAGCGAGGCCATGATGCTCTGCCTTTTCCAACGAGCGCGATATGGAGAACAAAGGAACCTCGTCGGTGATTTTGACTGTTGCTGTTCTCTCGGATCTGACGGAACAATCCTACCTCGCATCATAGCCCCTCGCCGGTGTGGTTCGGGTGTGGATCCCCGTGCACGATGGCCAGGACCCTCAACGCGCTCACTGAACCCTTTCACGATACTTTTAGATTGCGGTAACCGCGAAAACCGATGGCGCGGTCGTCTCCCGAGGTAGTCGCGATCCGATCGCGGACCCCGACCCCTTTTCCAGACCGCGATGCAGGATGAGGGCGCCAATATTTAATATGCCACCGTCGTTTGCATCTGTGTCGTATCGCTCTGACCATCTCGATAGCCCGAACCGGTCGAATGATGGAGGTCCGTCTATCCCACGAATCGATCCACCCAAAGTGCGAGCAATGCACCCGTTCCAAAGACAGGGTGACCGAGGACGAACACCGGACGCTGGCCCTCGGCGTCGCGATCGTGTCCATCCATGGCGTCGTAGGACATGTACGGATCCTCGAGTCGGATGCACACGCCCGAGAAATGGTCGGAGCCGGATACCGCTTTTCGGTATGGTCGCGATCGTAATTCTCCTCCTGACGGTGGTGTGCGCCCTCGGCATCGACACGGTGGGCGCGCAGCGCTCGAAAAGCAAGGGTGGACCGACCCGCGCAACGCCCACGCTCTCGTTGCCGCGGGTGGAACCGGAACTCGGGAACGCGTCGACCAATTTTACCTATCGTGTGGTCTACGGCGACAGCGACGATCGCGCGCCGTCAACTGCGTCGCTCCATATCTACCTCGATAACGGCTCAACGCCGATACCGGGCAGCCCGTTTACGATGCAGCGCGATGCAGACGCGAATCCACGCCGACTGCGGGACGGGAACTACGCCAACGGCGAACAGTATCGGTCCGACATCACCCTGGCCGAGGAGCACTTCACCTATCATTACAAGTTCGAGTTCACCAACACGGACGGGACCGGGTTGACGGCGCTCCTCGAGGGCCCGATCGTCGATACCACCCCCGTCGATCTCAGTGCCTGGTCGCCGAGCATGAACTGGGTCAACTCCACCACCGTCACCTGCCGCATCACCGTCACCGACAACTACGAGGTTAGCGGCGAGAGTATCCATTACCGGACCTCCACTATATCGCCGTCGGAGCTGGGCGATTGGCATTCTGCAGGAATGACCACGAACGCGCAACAGCTCGTCTGTACGGTGGATGAGACCTTTGCCGTGGGATCGACGAACTTTATCCAGTGGGCGGCGCAAGATAGCGCGGGCAACGGCTGGATGACCTCGCCGGTGATCAATTTCTATGTGGACGATTCGCCGGTCACCTTCAGCGCGCCCCGCCCCGGCGTAACGGCATGGAACCGGAACCGCTCCGTGGCATGCTCGATCTCGGTGGACGATACGGGCGGCAGCGGTGTGGACGCCGGGTCGATCCAGTATCGATGGAAGAACACGGAGATGACCGAATACTCGGCATGGTATACACCGTCGTGTAACGAGGAGAACGGCAGCTTCCGCTGTACCACACCACCACTCCCGTTCTCGGAAAGCGCCTATAGCAACTATATCTATTGGCGCGCCACCGATATCGCCAATAACGCACTGGTGGAATCGGAGCGCTATCCGATCCTCGTCGACTCCGCCGCGCCGTCGCTGGACCGCCCCTCACCCGCCAACGAGAGCTGGCTCAACACCACGCGACCCTCCCTCTCCATCATCGTGGACGACGCGGTGGGGAGCGGCCCGAACGAGACCGGAGTGGAATACAGCGTCGCCCTCAACGGTTCGGACCAATGGCGCGACTGGCAAACGGCGCGCCCTCAGAGCGATACCGGCGGCATCGACAGTGCCGAGGCGACCTTCCTCGCCACGCCGGAGTTCCGTTCCGGCCGGAACAGGATCAAATGGCGGGCATGGGATGTCGCCGGCAACGGGCCGGTCCACTCCGCCGTCATCGTGTACCATGTGGATACCGTTGCCCCGCAGTTCCTCGCCCATTCTCCTCCCGAAGAGCGGTGGCTGACCACTCGGCGCATCGAATGCAATATCACGGTCACCGACACGGAGGATGGTGCGCTGGCGCCCATGGCGGCCCAGATCCGCTATTCCACCTCCCTCGCGATCGAAAAACGGAACTGGGCCCCACTCACAGCCTATCCCTATTCGGTCCAGTGGCTCGACGAGGCGACAAGGACCCATGCCCGGCTCGGTGTGGAGCTGGAACTGGTCAACGGCACCTCGAACCAGATCCAGTGGCGCGTTGCGGATCGCGCCGGGAACTGGAACATCTCGCCGATCTACCAGATCAAGATCAACACGACGGTGGCCTATGTCCCGCCAGAGGTGATCGCGGTCAACGCCACCCCCCACCGGCTCGAGAACGATGGTGAGGCGGTCGCCATCGTCGCGGCCACGGTGGTGGACGACGACGGTGCCGACGATATCGTGAAGGTCCTCCTCGACCTCTCACCGCTCGGTGGCCTGTCCGAGCTGGCGCTCGCAGACGACGGGACCCGTCCCGACGATATTGCGAACGACGGCGTCTGGACCGCTGCGATCACCGCGGCGCCGAGCACGACGGCGGGGACGAAATTCCTCGCGCTGACGGTCTACGATCAGCACGGGCATATCACCCACGGGACGCTCAGTGTCGAGATCGTAGAATATACCGCCCCGCCCGCGCTCGAAGACCCGCTGGTCACGCCCGGTCGATTGCCCAATATCGGCGGGGGCGAGGTCCGGATCGCGGTCAATGTCAGCGATCCCGACGGGGCGGAGGATATCGTCGGGGTGTTCATCAACGTCTCCGCGCTGATCGGGGGCTCGGAGGGTGGCGCCGTCAGCCACGAGCTTCACGACGACGGCGCCACGGCGCACGGCGACCGCGTCGCGGGCGACGGCGAGTATGCCACCACCGTCACGGTCAATACCAGCGTGTACGGTGTGGTGGAACTCACCGTCTTTGCGCTGGATAGGCGTGGGTTGCAAACCGAGCGGACGGTGGAACTGGTGCTCACCGACGCGCCGCGCGTGACGCTGCAGGGGCCGCTCCAGGGCACCGACGACACGCCGCTACGGACGATGGAGACCACGCTGCGCTGGGCCACGACGGATCACGATTCGGACGCTGAGGAGCTCTTCTATGCGGTCTATCTCGCCGAGGAGCGCACCCTCGTCGTAGACCGCAACACCAGCGCGCGGGTCGTCTCCGAGCATCCGAGCACCCGTTTGAATGACACGCTCCCGTTCGATGCCACGGTCTATTACTGGTGTGTGGTACCGTATGACGAGAACGGGATGGGCCGGGCCAGTACCGTTGGCCGATTGGCGGTGGAGACCTTGCAGAGCTACCTCCTCGAGGTCGTGGTACATGAGCCCGACGGCGCCGAAGCCGACGCGATCGGACAGATCGGTATCGACCCAGACGGCACGACCACGCTCTGGGCCACGGTAACGAATAAGGGCGACGGCACCGACCGCGCGACGCTCCAAGTCGATCTTGCACCGGCATCGGCGGCGGAGCTATTCGCGATACGCGTCGAACCGTCCTCACAGCAGATCGACCGTTCGCAGAGCGCCCATTTCGTCATCGCTATCGAGGCTTTGCCCCCGAACTCAGCCAGCAACGGTGACGGTGATGATACGAGCGCCACCTATGAACTCATCGTGCGCGCTCGGTCGCAGGACCGCAGCATGAGCGAAGCGGACACCGTGCGCGTCGATCTCCGCATCGAACCGGACGCAGAGGAGAACGATGGTGTTTCGACCGGCATGATCGCGGCGATATCGATGCTGGTGGCGGCGGGTCTCGTCGCCCTCATCGTCGTTTTCTATCTCCGCCGTCGCGCCGTCGGCGAGATCGGGTACGATCGATCTGCCACCACCGATCCTGATACAGCGGGCGCGGTGGACGGCGAAGGTATCAGATCGAGAGCGGGAGCGGGCGAAGTGGTCGCTATCCCGGACGAAGATGTGGATATCTATTACGAGCCTGAGATCAAGCGGGTCTCGCATGCGGGCGAGAGCGGCAGCGCCCGACGCACTGGGCCGCGGCGGGTCAAAACCGGCAAAGAACGCGGCCCCTACCAGCCGCCGAATGGTGACGCCGCGGGAGAAATGGAGGTCGAGGTCGAGGTCGTGGAGGCGGAATATTTCCCCGCCGGGATGCAAGGGGCACCGGAGGGGGCACCGGCGTTCGACCTCGGACGGCGTCATTATCGACCACCGGACGAGCGCGAGCGAAAAGGATAATGACCGCCGGCCAGGCGCGTTCCGGTTCGAAGATCAACGATAAACGATCGACGATCGACAATGAATGATCGATAATGAACGAGGAACGGGACCGCCACAGCATACATCGCATCGCATCGCATTGCAGTTTAGTGGGGACGGGTGGGGTTTGGCGCGGTTTTCGAACAGTCACACCCATGCAAATGCAACCCTGTTATTGGTACGTTGAATGCGGCGTAGGCCATGGGGCGCGTTCTCGTAAGGAATGTGGGTTCGACTATGCCGTTTTCTTCCCTTCCTTCTTTACCCTTCCCTTCCCTTCACCATGGATGAATGTCGATCTCGCGCTTCCGCTCACCCGATTAGTAAGCGGGATATGTCATGGGTTCTGCGCACCGAGCCTCGAGAGCGCTATCTATGTGGCCGCTGGCGTCATCGACACAACGAGAAAAGAACGGGTAAGGATATGGTCTATAACATAACGATTTGCAGAGCGAAATCCATTTTTACTCAGATCATGTTGGGTGCTGAGTGATGAGTGATGAGTGATGAGTGCCGAGCTTCAACTCATCTTTATCTAAAATTAGATCCTCTCACTTCATCTTACCGCATTCGGTACAACGCCAGGCATGATACGCTTCTACGATCTCATATACGAACGTCGTCTTTTTTCCACACCGGGGACAGTATGAAACTCGTTCTTTTGCCATATCAAATCCCATTACATCTCATTTGTGCGCCGCTATATTATATTTGTTCCTTCGTCTTCACGGGCTCAGAGCATCAGATCCATCATTGGGATCCGAACCCATGGCCTAGCGAGCGGGCACCGTTAGCGTTAAATAGAAAATGCAATATGTCCCGAGCGCGTCAAGTAATGAAGTTGGTGGACCTGTTGGAAAAGCTATTGTATGACATTGCGATCACTCAGGGGCCAAGCCTCTATAACGCGAAAATGAAGAGCCCCTGTAAACCGCATAAGCGTATGCGAGAATACAAAGCGCCGAATTTTGAAGAGATACTCGAACAGATCGTTCGAGATATCCTCGACGATCACGAAGAATGATCGGTGATCGATCCTCCCGTCCTCCGGCGATCACTGAGCACCCGAGAATTCGACCACCCGAGCACCCGAGAATTCGACCACCCGAGCACCCGAGACCTCGCTGGCGTGGTTCTCTCACCCGGTCTTCTTTTTCGTTCGAAGTGCATGATCTGTATGGCATGGCATCGTTCGAATATCGTGCCAAACGCTTTTATAGCGCAAGCACCTATTCAAAGTATCAGGAACGGTTCTTTTCAGCCCGTTTGGATGCGTGCATGAGAAATTTGGCATCCCACCCCGACTTCCATGAGTATCGATGGTGGGTTCGCCCATGGAGAGGATCATGCCGTTTCCCCCTTTCAGCAGCCAACAAGAACAGTAGAACGAACCCATGGGAGTGACGCGAATTATGAGCGTGCAAGACGACGACGGACCCGACGAGGAACGTGTTCGGCGACAGATCGCGTTGGGCACGCTATTTCTCGGTGGGCTCTTCCTCGATCGGGTCCTGAGCGACGAAGAGGTACTCTATACCAAGGATGGGAAGAAGCGTACCGTCCGTCGCGGTATCATCGACGAGCTCTTCGGGTGGCCAGATGAAGAGACCGATGCGAACGCCACCTCGCGCGCCCGATTGCAAAAGCAAAAAGACCGTGAGAACGCCGCTTCCATGGAAAGTACGGACCGCTCGCAAACGCGGGCCCGGCCGCTCCGCAGCCCGCCGCGCAAGAACAAGAATTATAGGCGGTATCGGCCCGATCGATCGTATTAACGATCCCTTCGCGCCCCTTGCGCATGGTGCGTAACGGTCTTCGGTACGGATTTTTAAAAAAATAACCCCGCTGAGGGCAGCTCACGCCATCCTCCGGCGACACCTCGATACTCACCTCGATACCACCTCGATACTCGCCCCGATCCGTCCACGCTGACGAGCGCGGAGTGTGGTGCCGCACAGCACCGCACAGCATAATACAGCACCGCACAGCATAGTACAGCACCGCACAGCATAATACAGCACCGCACAGCATAATACAGCACCGCACAGCATAGTACAGCACCGCACAGCATAGTACAGCACCGCACAGCAAAGTACAGTGCAGAACAAGTTCAGCACACATGCGCCTCCTTCGGTTCGTTCAGTCGATTGACCACTTTTTGTTATTCGGACAAATGACACATGACATGATACATTGCATCGTATTGCATCGTATTGCATTGTCATTCATTCGACTTCTCGGGCTCAAAGCCGGACGATGAGGAGCAGCATGACGAGGATGGCGCCGAGCAGTATGAGCATGAGCACGATCAGCCACCCGAGATCCTCGTTCCCCTCTTTGGCTTCGCTCGTTTCCGGATACGAGCCCGCATCCAGCGGGTCGGTCGCGGCATCGATCTCGCGCTTATCGTCGACCCCGTCGCCATCCGTATCGGCCAAGAACGGGTCGGTCCCGCCGATGAGCTCCACGGTGTCGCTCAGACCGTCGCCGTCGGTATCCAGCCCGCTCGTATGCGGGTACGAGAGCCGATCGCTGGGGTCGGTGCCGTTGCGGTACTCGGCGAGTGCGTTATACCCGTCACCATCGCTGTCGGTGGTCGCGTCCGCCATAGATGGGTCGAGGCCATACCGCAGTTCCCATACATCCGGGATCCCGTCCCCGTCGGTATCGACATCAGGCCCCGGTGTCGGGGGCGGTATGGGTGAGGGGGCGGTCTGTGGCTCGAGGGTGAGCGCGACCTCGGGCCAGTGCGCCCGCGCGCTCAGTGTGACCGCAACGGTCGCGTTCGAGTAGCCACTCGCGCTACCGCGCAGCATGTACGCGTCGTAGGGGAGCTGGTAGAAGTGGACCACGCCATTGGCATCCGCCCGTTTCATCTCGATCAGTATCCCGCTTCG
>CAZSUE010000197.1:0-7859 GCA_964609045.1 uncultured archaeon
GCGGTGTGCGGTGTGCGGTATGCGAGGAAAGGGGGATAAAGGGATAAAGGGATAAAGGGATAAAGGGATAAAGGGGATAAGAACTGAAGCCGCCCCCACCCGCCAAAGGGTTGGGGGAAGCCACTGGTGGTTGTCCTTTGCCACCTCCTATTGTTCGTTCGGTTCGCGAGCTAGAAACAATACCTCGCCCAAGATCACGGAATTGGCGGATCGGTCAGAACCCGCCTTTTGGCGGCGGCGGGCGGTACTCGGACCGTCGCGGCGGAAAATACCCCTCGATCGGTTCGAAGGTGGCTTCCGGCCGTTTCGGCCGACGACGGAGCAACAAAACGAGCACGAGCAGCACCACCGCGACCACCACGATGATAGCGATAAGGATGAACCAGACCGGCAGCGGGTCCTCGGCGCCGCCAGTATCGTCCGCGTCCCATCGCGTGGGGTCGTCGGGGTGATGGTCCAATCGGAGGCCGGTGGTCGAGTCCCACGCGCCCTTATCCGCATTCCACACATCGGGGTGCCCGTCGCCGTCGCCGTCGCGGCTCGCGGCGGGGTCGGAAGGGAACGCGTCGCGCCAAAGCGCGCTCGTGGCATCCGACGCGTCGTAGCCCTCGTTCCATGCGTCTGGGTAGCCATCGCCGTCGGTATCGACACTTGCCGCGGGATCGTCGGGGAACGCGTCCTCGCCGTCCGCGACACCGTCGCCGTCGCGGTCGACGCCTGAGACGACGAGCGTACGATCCAATCGGTTGTTGTCCTCGTGCGTTTCGGTCACACGGTCCGACGGATCGATCTGCGCTCGTAGCGTGTGCTCGCCCGCCACCGCGGACCAGACGAAGGTGTAGCTTTGGTGTGAATCGGGCGCCAGCAGCGGGATAATGGTCGTATCGATCACCGCCCCGTCGATGCTGAACGCCAGGGTCGTGTCGGCGGCGCTGCCGTTGCCGGTGTTCGCGACCGTGACCTCGATAGAGACGATGTCGCCGGGAGCGAGCATGGCATTTCCGCCCTCCACCGTGATCGTTTCGATGGAGAGATCGGGAACGCGCAGCTGCACCCACACCGTTGCGCGGTTGTCGTCGGTCTCACCGGCGGGCTCGTCGCCGCCGCTGGTCACGATCCAATCGCGAACCAGTGTCCACTCTTCTACCACTGCGGGCACTGCGATCCCGACCTCGAGACAGAGGGTCTGACGCGGGGCCATATCGAGGGTGAGGGTGGAGGCGGGCGGGTCGAGCACGAGACGGGTCGCGTTATCCAATCCCGTAGCGTCGATCGCGTCCGTGGCGTCCACCGCGCGCTCCTGCGTCGCATCGAGGGATCCGAGCGTGGCAGCCAGTGCATAGATCGCCGTATTGTCATCGTCCGCGCCATCGGCGCATTCTACCGTGACCCGATCGATACCGTTCCCGTCATTCGTCAGCATCAGCGTGGAGAACGCGGTGCTGTCGGGCGTGCCACCGATCACGCCACCGGTGACGATGCTCACCACATAGCGCTGCCGGATGAAGACCGCGACCTCGACCGTTGCGGTATGCTCCTCCGTGGAGATATTGACGGTGAAACGATACGGCTCCCGGTCATCGGTGGCGGGGTCGGCGTCGAGGGGCGCATCCGACGGTACGGAGAGATTGAACCATACGCTGGCGTTCTCACCGGGGAGGAGCGCCAACTGCGTCAGCTCGCGGTCGGTCTCGAACGCGGTACGCCAGGTGGCATCCGCGCTCGCTACTCGCAGCGCGGCGACGGAAAAATAATTGTAGGTATGGTTCACCGCGATCTCTACCCGTACATTGCTATTGGGCGTTACCTCTGGGATGGCGTCCGCGCCAACCAGATTTGCCGTCATTTCGCCGACAGGGAGTACTTCGGCGCTGAGGAGGCGTGACGCCAGCTGCTCGGCGCTCGATGCGTCGTCCACATCGAGCTGGACTGTCGCCCGTGCACCGGCCAACGCATCCGGTGGCGCGGTGACGCCCATGCGCACCTCGCGCTCCTCGAACGGGGACAGCGCCAAAGTATCGTTGGTAAGGGTGTAGTCCCAGCCCGCGGTTATGGATGCGACATGGAGCGTGACATTCTTCGCAGCGGTATCGTTGTTCCGGATCGTCAAATGATAGTCTATTTCCTCGCCCGGAAGGACCGAGCGCTCCGGCGAGTGGATACTGATCGTAAACTCATGCTCATCGACGACCTCGATGGTGAGCCGGTCGTCATCCTCCCCCGGCATATACCCATACCCCAACGCATCGTGGCCCGTGGTTTCCATGGTGAGGTGAAGATCTATCCGAGCGCCCCACAATGCATCCGGGGGTACATGGATCGTGATCGCGAGAGTACTGCGACTCTCTTCCTCCCCGTACCGTGGAGCGCTGAGGTTGAGCGTCGTGTTGGTGCCTCCGTCAAAAAAGGTGGCCGTCCAGTCCGGAGGGACCGCGGACAAACTGACGCGATAGGTCATGTTCACATTGCCCGTGTTCGCCACGAACGCGAGCACGCTCACCGTCTCATTGGCGGTGATCTCGACCCTCTTCTCACCGAGGATGGGGTCGGGCTCCAGCGCGAAATACGCGGCGCAGTCGAGTTGGATATCCACGATGTTGACGGTCTCGAAGCGCTCGTAGATATTTGGATCGGATACGAGCATGGCGATGAGGTCCAGGGTGAGAACCTCGTTATTGCTGAAATTATGCTGCGGCGCGGTCACCACCAGCGTCACGGTGTCGTTCTCACCGGGCAAAATATCGTGGAGCTGCGCGACACTGAGCTCTGCGGTCCATGAGGTCGGGTCCGGGTCCATGGAGAGGTCCACCCCCACCGTGACCGGCGTCCCGCCGTCGTTATGGATGTGAAAGATATAGGTCGTCGCGTTCCCCGGCGCGATATACCGTAGCGCCTCGCCGTTCACCAGCTCGATGTCCAGTCCATCCTGGCGAGTGGTATGGTCAAAAGTCGATGACGAGGTCGAGGTCGACGGCGCGGCAGCGTGGCACACGGTCCCCGTTCCACCAAGCAACGGTAGAATGGCGGCGAGAGAGCATAATAGCGATACGACAACGAGATGCGAAACGAGTCTACGATCCATGGGTTCATCCTCCGGTCATCCTCGGGGCCAGTGGTGTTCACGGTGAACTGAAAAACTCCACACCGAGCGGACGCATCACAGGCACGGGCGAGGGCTCACATCAACGGGATGAAATGAAATGGAATAGAGGCTAATATGAATTGCGCGTTGCGCGTCCATGTTCGGCATCCTCTCGATCGTTCTCCCGTAGATGGTTCCCAACATTTCGCCAGGGCGAGGTTCAGAATATTATCGAGCGCCCTCTGTGGCTAGATCGGCCGCGCCGCCGCTCCCAAGCGGTGCACCCGGCTCGCCCGCAAGAAGCTCTTGAAGGGCGTGGATCTGCTCGCCGCTCCCGATCACGATCACCCGATCGTCCGCCGCCAGTTCGGTGGCTGCCGTAGGCGTGGTGATCGTCTCTTCCGCACGCTGGATCGCGATGATCGTCACACCGGTTTGCTCGCGGATGCCGGCCTCGCTTAACGGCACCCCCACGAGCGGTGAGGTTGCGGGGAGGTGGGCATCGGTGATCCCCACATCCTTCGCCAGCGTCACGCGATCGGTGAACTCTGCGACATAGGGCGCGATGGCGTGCTTGGCGATACTGCGCCCGCCGATCACCGTCCGCGGGACGACATAATCCGCGCCCGCCTTGTAGAGCTTCTCGACGCTCTCCACCGCCTCGGCACGGGCGAGGAGCACGAGATGCTCGTTCATCGCGCCGGCGGCGAGGAGGATGAACGCGTTCACGGCGTCGTCGTCGGTGCAGGCGATGAGCGTGCGCGCGTTCCGGATATTGGCACGCTCCAAAGTCTCCTCGCGCGTCGCGTCGCCGACGATGGCGGTGAACTCGGCCCTGGCGAAGACGGCGGGGTCGCGATCGATGACGACGAACGGCATCTTCGACGCGCGGATGCGTCGTACCACATTCCGTCCGACCACGCCGTAGCCGCAGACGATGATATTCTCCTGCTCTTGCTCCTTTTGCGGGCGACCCTCATGCGTCGCCGCTGGGGCCGATGCTCCAATATCACTATCACTACCACCATCACTATCATCGTTATTGTCATTGTCATTGTCATTGTCATTGTCATTGTCATTGTTATTGTCATTGTGATCTGGCATGCCGATCTCCGTCGCCCATTTCGTTGTCGCGATCGATCCGTTCTACACGCGGTGTGTCTGTCTAGAGCATTTGTGTGAGCCTGTCGAGCTGTTCTTCAGTTCCCATTACGAGGAGGATCAGCCCCTCGGTCATCTCGGTGCTCGGTGGCGGATTGAGGTGGATGTCACCCTCGCGCCAGAGCCCGATCACCTTCACGCCGGTGGTGCGCCCGATCTCCGATGAGCGGAGCGTCTCGCCGATGAGCGGCGACCCTCCCGAGACCGTCGTTTGGCGCACCTCGAGCCCGCCGAGGAGCGCGACCTTCCCGAAGAGGTCGAAATCGTACTCGCTCAGTGCGCGCCGCCCCAGCATCACCCCCGCGATACTTTTCGGTGAAATTACCTTGTCTGCGCCGGCGCGGCGTAGGACCTTCTGGTTCTCCGCATCCTGTGCCGATGCGACGATGCGTATGGAGGGTTGCAGCTTGCACGCCGTGAGGCAGACGAACGCGTTGGTGCTGTCCTCGTCCGTTGCCACGAGGGCCATGGCTCCGTCGATGTGCGCCTGTTTCAGCGTCTCCTCTTTCGTCGCGTCGCCGTGGATGTGCGGGACGCGCTCGCGTCGCAGCCCCGCGATCTTTTCGGGATCGTTGACGATGAGGCAGTAGTCCACATCGTGAAGCTTGAGATCGGAGATCACCTCGCGCCCGACCTCGGAATAACCGCAGATGATCACATGGCTGCTGCGTGGGAGCGCGACGGTGGGCGGTTGCGACGCGCGCCGGAACCGCGCCTCGAGCCAGGGCCCGATAGCGAGCGGGAAGGCGATGAAGATGGTCGATATCCCGAGACTGACCATGAGGATGGTGAGGATCTCGCCGGCGGTGCTCACAAGCGAGGTGTGGGGCGGGTAAGCCCCCAATGTGGAGAGCGTCGAGACGGCCCAGAAGAATCCGTCGATGATCAGCTCGCCCGTGGTGCGCTCCGGCGGTGCCGGCTCGTAGACGAGCTGGACCGTGCAGTAGCCAATGATGCCGACGAAGAGCATCATGATCACGATCAATACGAGGATCAGTAATCGGTTCCGATAGTTCACCGCCATAGATGAAGCTTGCAAGCGTCCGATCGCGGTTTATAGGTTTCGGTGAGGGGGACAGAGAGGATGAGTGAGAGAAAGGGGTTTTTATGGATAGGTAACGATTGGCATGGTTACGTGTGGTTAATTTGTGCGTTACGGTCGCACATGGGCAAAAAATCTTCCTCGTGTCAAGTCGAATTCACTTTGTCGGGACAACGAGGCGGGTTGATCTGGTATTAAATCCAGTTCAGCAGGAACGGGGCCTGCGGGCTGCGTCTCTATGAATAAATCCGTCGCTGCGACAAGAGCAATGATCTTTATAAATTATATATAGCCCCATCCTCATTCATTTCCATTCCCCGTCAACGCCCGCATACCCCTAAGCCCCGTCTCCCTCTATCTATCCCAACCCCGATAGGTGCGTGATACCATCCCCGCCAACGACCGAGAAAGTAAGATCGAGCCCGCTCCAGACCGTGACCCTATCAAGATCCTCGATCATTATACCGAAGCGGACGACGGGGCGTTCTTCGGTCGTACGGCGGAGATCGAGCGCCTCGCGCAGCTCGTTGAGACCTTCCCCATCGTCGTTCTCACCGGCGAGTCGGGCACGGGGAAGACCTCGCTGTTACGCGCGGGGCTGATCCCACGCCTCGGGCAAAACCGCTATCGTTATCGTTATCGTTATCATTATCATCGCCTCGACGATACGAGCCGTACGCGGCTCTACGATGAGCTGATCGAATGGCGGGGCAGCGATGAGCGCGCGAGGATGGACTATCACACGCTCTTCGACGCGCTCGCCGGACCGCGGAGGGCCGAGGACAACGCGGAACCCGCGCCCGCCGCGCCGCTGGTGCTCATCCTCGACCAGTTCGAGGAATGGCTCGTGCGTGCGGGGGACGGACACGAATGGTTCGCGTCCACCGTGCTCGCGCCCGTCTTCGCGTCGCAGCACTTCAAGATCGTCTTCTCGCTGCGCGGCGACTATCTCCCGCGGTTCATGGAATGGCTCCGCCCGACACGCGCGCATTTCACCTCCGATCAGTTCATGTACCTCCGGCGGCTCGACCGCACCCAAGCGAGGGATATCCTCCGCAACCTCCTCGCGTATCACGGTCTCAACCTCGCCTACGACAGGCTGGATAGCATCGTCGCGGACCTCGCCGCGCTGGACGCGGAGGGCACGGTCTACCCACCGCATATCCAGATCGTCGCCGCGCATCTCGTGGGTTCACACGCTGGTGGCGACGAATTCGGCCCGGTTGAGATCGACGTCGAGGCGGTGTTGACCGCGTACTTCGATGGCGACCTATTTGTGGGCATCGACCGTCGCACACAGCTCATCGCACGCGATATCCTCGATATCCTCGTGGGGCGCGAAGGGCTGCGCCGCAAGCTCACAATAGACGAACTTAGAACGCGCGTCGGTGTATGTACAAGCGACCTCGAGGAGTTGGTCCAGCGCCTCATCGCCCGCCGCGTCATCCGGCGGACCGAGACCGGTCGTATCGAGCTGATCCACGATTTCCTCTCGCGCCATTTCTTCGCGAGCTTCACCGCCAACGAACGGCAGCGACGGCGGTTGCAGGATATGTTCCAAACCGCCTGGATGGATCATTGCGACGCGGACATCCTCCTCGACGAGGCACGGATCAGGCTATTCCTCCATCATCGCGACCTCCTCGACCTCGACGACGCGCAGCTTCGGTTCCTCATTCGCTCCATCGCGGCGCTCTCGTATTTCGGCACCACCGCCTCACCCTATTTCGACCTCGGTATGCGCGAGGAGATCATCGCCATGCTCGAAAGCGAGACCGACCCGGCACGGTTGCAGCGCCTTATCGACGCCTGTGGGCCGCTCGCGCGGTTCGAGGACGCACCCGCACTATGGGACGCTTATGGGGCGGCGCCCGATAGTGTAACGCGCAGCGATCTTTTCGATCGTCTCGTCGACCTGGATCCTCCGCATGCCGAACGATTGGCCTATGAGCGGCTGACAGGGCCCGACGCGCAGCAGATCCACGAAACGCTCCTCAGGACACTCCTCCGGAGCGCAGAGGACCTCGGGCAGGCGCACTGGCGTGGAGCGATCGAGCCGTTCGCACAGCATCCAAACGATAGTATCGCCGCCAATGCGATCAACGCGCTGGCAGACCTCGGCACCACCGCCGCCGTTGCATCAATCGTCAGATTGCTCGAAGCGGCGCCACGCCCGCTCACCCTCGATCAGCAGCTCATCGCCATCGAGCGGTTGGCGCGGCTGTTTTCCGGCGAGGAGACACATGGACCGCTCATGGGCGGATCGTCACCTGCAGCCCGTCTCGTACAAATCGATGCCGATCCCAATAACGAGCGCACGGTTCCCGACGCCGCCGGTACAACGAACGAACTGGAATCGCTGCGCCTGCGGTTCGAACGCGTGCTCGAAGATCGACTGGACGACCGCTCCTATCTGGTCCGATCGAAGGCGTACGAGCATTATCCCGTCCTCGTTCGCCCCACCCCCGAGCGGGTCCGGTCGCTGTTGGACGGGGAGGAGAATATCGAGTCGCTCCGCGAACTGGTCTGGGCCGTTTCGCAGACAGGCGATCCCGCCTATCTTCCCGTGCTCCG